>DAOWOO010000245.1 GCA_030642025.1 Candidatus Zixiibacteriota bacterium
ATTTTGGGTATATTAGTTGTTTCAAGCTAATTGACTGAAGGGTTTTGAAATTATGAAACGGACATATCAGCCGTCAAACCGAAAGAAACTGAACGATCACGGTTTCCGGAAGCGGAGTTCAACCAAAAATGGGCGGGCTATTCTGGCGCGCCGTCGCGCCAAAGGCAGAAAAAGACTGACGCCAACTGTTAGCAATAAAAAGTAGATTGCCTCGCCACAGCATTAAAAGCAGAAAAATGATTAAGCACCTGCTTAAAACCGGAAAACGTTACGGCGTTGGTGCCCTGACTATCATCCGGGGGGAGTTAGAAAACAAACCGTCGGAAAAATATGCTGTGGCGTTTTTAATATCAAAACAGACCGGCGGGGCTGTCGAGCGCAACCGTATCAAACGCTGGCTTCGGGAAGACTGGCGGAACCTTGAAGAAGAACGGCCACTTAGGGGTCATTTTGCCGTGAGCTTCCGGGGACGCGTTGACCAAACAACCCATCGGCAGATCAATGAATCATTAAGTCGTCTGTATGGCGAGATAATAACCGATGCCTGAGAAAAAAATATCAATATTCAGCTACCCGTTAATATTTTTAATCTGGGTTTATCGTTACACCTTGTCGCCCTTAATCGGCAACAGTTGCCGTTTTCAACCGACCTGTTCGAGGTATGCCGAAGAAGCTCTTAAGGTACATGGCCCGATAACCGGATCGATAATGGCGGTAAAAAGGATTTTCCGCTGTCATCCCTGGCACGAGGGCGGCTTTGATCCGGTGCCTGAAAAACAATGCCTCATAAAATGATGGAGTCGAATTTTGGATAAAAAAACCATTCTAATTGTAGTCGCCCTGGGTGCTTTGTTTTTCTTCTGGGGACCGATAATGACCGAGCTGGGCTTGATCAAGCCGGGTCCTCAAAAGCCGCCTCAGGCCATACAGGATACCACCGTTACCGCTTCTCCTGAACCGATAACTGAGCGGCAGTCGGTCGCCGCGGATAGGCAATCTTCTGACCTGCAACATGTTACAAGCTCCCAATTGATGCCCGCCGACAGCGCCGTGAATATTCCCGAGGATACTATTAAGGTTGAGACAAATAAATGGATAGCCGTCATGACCAACTATGGTGGTGGACCGGTTTCTATAAAGCTCAAAGAGTACAAATACGATAATGGCGAGCCGATTGAGATGCTTCCCGGATGCGAAAAGGTAACCCCGGAGTTTTCATTTTCCGGCGGAACATTTCGTGAAAACGGTCTGGTATATAAGGCTTCTCACCCGGCCGGAAGTTATTCGGTTACTTCCAGCGCGACGGAGTTTGTCTATACATTCAGATCCGCAGCCGGCGGCCAGCTTATTAAGCGTTATCGGTTTTATCCCGACCGCTATGATTATGATCTGATTATTGAGATTACCGATCGCCCCGGGTTCGGGTTTGAGCGCAAATACAATATTGAATGGAATAACAAACTGGGCCCGACCGAATTGAATATCAGCGATGATTATAACTCAATGGTGGCGATGTCGTACCAGGCAGGAGACGGTGAAAAATTCGATGATTATAATGATAACCGCTATGCGATCTCCAAGGACGGCCAGACCGACTGGATTGCCACCAGATCAAGATATTTTACCGGTATAATCATACCCCGTTCCCATTCCGGAATCAGCGCCCTGTCATCCGGGGTTAAATATCCGGTCGAAACACCCCGAGGGAATGCCGATGCCCGTGATGTCTCAATCGGCATGACGATGGATATGGAGTATGCCCCGGCCTTTACCGACAGTTTCACCATATATGTCGGACCGATCGACTATGAGATACTGGAAAGCTACAATAACAATGTGGTCGATCTGGTTGATATCGGCACCACTCCGGTTGTCGGCTGGCTGGTAAAACTGTTTGCGGTGCCGATTATATGGCTCTTGCCGCGGATGTATCAGTATATACCCAACTACGGCTTCGTGATAATACTCTTCGCCCTGGCTGTTAAAATCATCACTTTTCCCCTGACAAAAAAGAGTCTCAAGTCCATGATTGGCATGCGTCAGCTTCAGCCGAAAATGGAAGAGCTCAAAAAGAAGCATAAAAAAAACCCGCAGGCTTTAAACCGCGAGACGATGAAACTGTACAAAGAGATGGGGATAAATCCCCTTTCGGGCTGTCTTTTTATGCTTCCCCAGATGCCGCTTTTCTTTGCGCTCTTTTCGGTGTTTCGTTCGACTATTTTATTGCGGCAGGCGTCGTTTATATTCTGGTGGGACGATTTATCCCGGGGCGCCCTGTCATTGACCGACCCGTACATGATCCTGGTGGCGCTTATGGTGGTACTGATGTTTCTCCAGCAGAAATCTGGCATGACCGATCCGAAAAACAAAGCGCTGGTTTATATATTCCCACTGATGCTCGGCTTTCTCTTCTATAAAGCTTCGGCCGGACTGGTTCTCTACTGGACCTGTTTCTCACTTTTCTCCTGGATTGAGCAGATTGTGTTCAAGAAACCGATGATGCAGAAATCGGAGTCGGCCCAGGTCTCCGGATGAAAAAAAAAATGACAATCTCTACCGCGACACAATTGCGGCTATAATCACTCCGCCCGGCGAGGGCGGTATCGGTGCTATCCGAATTGCCGGGCCGAATTCCAATAAAACTATAAGCAAAATATTCAAACCGGTCGATTCCGGTATCAAAAGGCGCGAGCAGTTCCGGCTGTATTATGGACATATAGTCGATTCTTCGGGCGATACAATCGACGAGGTTACAGTCGTTGAGATGCCGGAGGGACGCTCTTATACCGGCCAAAAACAGGCCGAGATATTCTGTCACGGCGGTCAATATGTATTAAGACAGATACTTACAGAAATTCTAAAACACAACTGCCGAGCCGCCGAGCCGGGCGAGTTTACCCGGCGGGCCTTTCTGGGCGGGCGAATCGATCTGGCCAAAGCTGAGGCGGTGGCCGATATGATTGCTTCCAAAACCGAATACGCCTACTCCGCCGCAAGAAATAATCTTCTGGGCCGGTTTTCCGAACATATTAATAGTCTGCGCGAAAAGGCGGTAAATCTTATGGCTGAGATTGAAGCCTCGGTTGACTATCCAGAAGAAGATATCGACCCCGATGACCGCGAGAATCTTATAGAATCATCCGCTTCCATTGTTTCTGAGATCAAGAAATTGCTTGACAGCTATCGGTCGGGCCGGATAATCAAAGAGGGGTATAAAATAGCCATCGCCGGACGGACCAATGCGGGGAAGTCTTCCCTTTTCAATATCCTGTTGAATCAGAACCGGGCCATTGTTACACCAACTCCGGGAACCACCCGCGACTGGTTGACCGAATGGATTGATCTGGATGGCTTTGCTGTTTCTATTACCGACACGGCCGGCGTAAGAACAGCATCGGGGATTATTGAAAAAGAAGGGCAAAAATCGGCGCTATATATAATGAAGGAATCCGACCTGATTATCTGGATGGTTGATATCAGTAAAAGATCCTGGCGCAAAGAGTTGGAGAAAGATATCAAAGACCATAGAGATCTGGGGGCGATTCTTGTTCTTTTTAATAAGATTGACAAGCTTAACTCCGACCAATTAAAGGCTATTAAGAAAAGAGCGCTGGATTACGAAGCGATTTGCGTTTCATGTAAAACCAAGTCCGGACTAAAATTGCTTGAAAAAGAGCTGGTTTCGCGTATTAGCAGGCAGATGCCCGACCTGACCGACAG
>DAOWOO010000061.1 GCA_030642025.1 Candidatus Zixiibacteriota bacterium
ATTTTGGGTATATTAGTTGTTTCAAGCTAATTGACTGAAGGGTTTTGAAATTATGAAACGGACATATCAGCCGTCAAACCGAAAGAAACTGAACGATCACGGTTTCCGGAAGCGGAGTTCAACCAAAAATGGGCGGGCTATAAACGAAATGGTTGACATGATGGCCGCCTCGCGCGCCTATGAGGCTAATACATCAGCTATTATGACTGCCAAAGAAATGGCAAAAAATGCTCTTGAAATATAGACAGGCAAGGTGAGATATCATGAAAATCAATTCAGTAGGTATTGAGGCATATCGCCAGTTGGGCGGTAACGCACAGGTCAATCGGCATTCGCAGTCGGGAAAAACCGAAAGCGCCTTAAAGAGCGGCCGGGTAGAGATTCCAATCCAGGATAACCGGGTCAGTTCCAAGCTCGGCGTTAAACTCAAAGAGGGAAGCTTTCTCGACAGGCTGACACCTGAGGAAAAGCAGGCGCTTGAGATGCTGTTTTCCAAGTACGGCGCCGGGGGTGTCAATGGCTCGTCCGATTCACTCAAACCGGGGACTTTTGTGGATTTCAAGGCATGAGCAATCCGATCGGCAAAATAAATCAACTGATCCCGGGGCTTCAAAATCGGATTCAGCCTAACCCGGTTGCAGAGGAAGCGGTCGGCAAGGCTGATTTTACCGATGTACTGGGCCGGATGGTTAACTCTGTCAATTCTCTGCAAACCGAAGCCGCAACCGCCCAGGAACTGCTGGCCACCGGCGAAGCGGCCGATCTTCATGAAATCATGATCGCTATGGAGAAGGCCGGAGTGGCCATGGATTTGCTTCTGGAAGTAAGGAACAAGTTGATTGACGCATACCAATCACTAATTCGGATGCCTATGTAACGTTACTCAATATTGACTCGGCCATTGGACGGGCGGGTAAGTAGAAAATAGGAATTGACATGGAATATTTCAAACAGGTTCTAACGAATCTCGGTAAATTCGCAAAGGCGATGTCACCCGGCCAGGCGATTCTCCTGATAGGAATTATTGCCGGCACAATTGTCGGCGCAGTGGTGGTTGGCAACTGGCTGGGAGAGATCAACTACTCCACCCTTTATTCCAATCTGGACGGCGCCGATGCCGGCGAAATAGTCAGCTATCTCAACGAAGAAAAAATACCTTATAACCTCTCTGACGGGGGACGGACAATCTCGGTTCCGTCAGGCAAGGTTTATGATGTCCGCATTTCGATGGCCTCCCAGGGCATGCCCCGGGCCGGCAATGTCGGGTACGCCATTTTTGATCAGTCCAATCTTGGGATGACCGAGTTTTTGCAGAATCTCAATTTCCGGCGGGCGCTGGAAGGAGAGTTGATGAGAACCATCATGCAACTGTCCGATGTTGATGCGGCCAGGGTTCATATTGTGATGCCCAAGGATAGACTGTTCAAGGAGGATAAGAAAGAGGCGACGGCATCGGTGGTTTTAAAATTGCGTCGCGGAAGCTTGTCGAAGTCCCAGATGGCCGGGATAACGCATCTGGTGGCGGCTTCGGTGGAAGGTTTACGTCCGGAGAACATATCAGTTATCGATCAGAACGGAAATTTGTTGTCATCCCATAGCGAATCCGATGCCCTGGCCGGGCTGACGTCATCGCAACTTGAGGTCAGGAAAAATGTGGAAAGCTATCTGGAGAACAAGGCCCAGAGCATGCTCGATGGAGTAGTCGGTTTGGGCAGGTCGATTGTCAGGGTTACAGTTGCTCTGGATTTCCAACAAGTGGAAAAAACATTCGAAACATATGATCCCAACTCAGCCGTTATCAGAAGTCAGCAGAAAACCGAAGAGACCGGCAGTACTTCCGAAAAACTTGCAGAGAACAATGAAAGCAAAGATGAAAGTCGGGGCGAGACCACCACAACCAATTATGAAATAAATAAATCAGTTGAACATATAATAGGTGCCGTCGGGAATCTTAAGCGCATATCGGTGGCTGTCTTACTGGATTATGTCCAGAAGGAAAGAGAAACCGGCGCTGGTGAAGTAGAGACAGTTTATGAACCCCGTCCGCAAATAGAAATCGATAGGATTACGGCGATTGTAAAAAACGCCGTGGGATTTGATCCCCAGCGGAGCGACCAGATAGAAGTGGTCAATATCACCTTTGATAAGACGTCAATCGAGCAGGACATGGACAAACTTGACCAGATAATGCAGCAGGAATTTTATTTTGATGTCGGCAAGAAGGTCGGTATGGTTCTCCTCGGTATTTTTGCCTTTCTGTATGTCCGGAAAAAATTGCGCAGATTCTTTTCCTCGGTTTCCCGGCTTCTTCCACCCGCTCGGCCGGCCAGGCCGACCCCACCCTCCAGCGGAATATCGCTTAGTAACACCGTTGATGTTGATGCGGTAGAATCCGAGGAGATCGAACCTATCGTGGCAGAAAAGCGAAAACCGAACATGCTTGATCGGATGCAGAAAACCGCCATGGATAACCCCGATGAGTTCGCCAAAGTGATCAAAACGATGATGGTAGATTAGGATAGTGCGCCATGCAGTATGATGAATTAACTCCCGAAAGAAAAGCCGCTATTACGCTGGTAGCGTTCGGCGCCGATGTTTCCGCCGAAGTCCTAAGAAGTTTGCCGGAGAAGGAGATGGAGAGGTTGACGGTCGAGATTGCCAACCTGCGAGATGTTCCCGCTGAAATCGAAGAGAAAGTTATCGATGAATGCTATGAGATATTTATGGCTCGCCAGTACATCTCTCAAGGCGGCGTCGATTTTGCCAAGACGATTCTTGAGAAGGCGGTGGGTCTTGAAAAAGCCAGGGAAATCATGGGGCGTCTGGAGTCAGCTCTTCATGTTACCGGCTTCAACGTCCTGAAAAATATCGATTCCCACCAGTTGGTCGGTTTCATACAAAATGAACATCCGCAAACAATCGCGCTGATACTTACGCAGCTAAGCTCCCAGCAGGCGGCGGCCGTGCTCTCGGAGCTTCCGTCGGAATTGCAATCGGAAGTTGCCCTGAGAATCGCCACCATGGAGAAAATATCGCCGGATATTCTAAAGGAGATTGAATCGACACTGGAAGGCCACTTCGATACCGCCTCTTCCGGGGAAATGTCAGTTTCCGGCGGCGCCAAGACAATGGCCGAGATACTGAATCTTATTGAAACATCGGCCGAGAAAAATATCCTCCAGTCCATAGAGGCCGAAAACGCCGACCTCGCCGGTGAAATCAAGAACATGATGTTTGTCTTCGACGATCTGGTGCTGCTTGATGATCGTTCGATACAGCGTTTACTCAAAGAAGTCGAGACCAAGGATCTTTCAGTCGCTCTTAAGGCCGCCTCCGAGGAAGTCAAAGGCAAGATATATTCCAATGTCTCCGAACGTGTGGCGGTCATGGTTAAAGAGGAAATGGAGTTTCTCGGTCCGATGCGGCTTTCCGATGTCGAAGCAGCCCAGCAGAGGATTGTCGAAGCCGTCCGCAATCTCGAAGAAGAGGGTCAAATTGTTGTATCCGGCCGCGGCGGCAAGGAGGATGTCATTGTCTAAACTTTTGACAAGCCCCTCAATCGGCAACAAGGTAATAATTGGGGAGTATCGAAGAGATATTGAGACTGATCGTCAATCTGCAAAAAAAGTGGCCGGAAGATTCCTCGGTATCACTATCATTACAACCACCGAGGGTAAGAAACTGATTCCGATTCAGGACCTTGTGAGAATTGAGGAGCAATTTCAACAGGAAAAGGAAGAAACTGACCGGGAGGCTTATGAAAGAGGCCGAATAGACGGACATAAGGCCGGTCTCAGTGAAGGGCACCGGGAAGCGCAGATTGTTGTCAATAACTTCGCCTCGGTTGTCAAGGATATAATCGGTCAGCGCGAGACTCTTATGGAAGAAGCGCGGCACAGGATACTTGAACTGGTAATTGAAATATCTAAAAAAGTAACCTTTAATGCCGCCAGAATCGATCCTGAGATCACGGCGGAGATTATTAATGGCGCCATAAACGGACTGGTTGACAAATCGAAAATAAGGGTGAAAGTCCATCCTGATCATCTCCCACATATTGAGCAACAGATTGACAGATTCAAGGGCGACTCGACCGCCATCAAGGAATTGATAATCGAGCCCGATACCCGGGTTCGTTTCGGGGGCTGTTTTATCGAGACGCCGTCGGGCGATATTGATGCCCGAGTTGATTCCCAGATGGATATTATCTCCGAATCGCTGATTGATGACGGAGAATAATCATGCGGCCGATTCCTTATGATTTATACGCCGATCGGATTCGTTCGGCAAGTACCATAAAACAATCAGGGCGGGTTGTACAGACCATTGGTTTGGTCGTAGAATCCATCGGCCCGGCTGTTTCAGTTGGCGACCTCTGCCAGATCGAAAGCCCCGAAGATGGGAGTCATGTGAAAGGCGAGGTGGTCGGTTTCCGGGACAACCGGATTCTGCTTATGCCACTTGGGTCGGTATCGGGTATAACGCCGGGATCAATTGTCGTATCCACCGGGGAACAATTACGGGTGCCGGTCGGTAATGAGTTGATCGGCCGGGTGCTCGGCGGACTGGGTCAGCCAATTGACAGTCATGGTCCTCTGCTGACCCGACAGACACGAAAAATCGACAGTCTTCCCATACCGGCCTTAAAGAGAACACGAATAAAAGAGCCAATCCGTACCGGCATCAAGGTAATCGACCTGATGGCCACCTGCGGCAAAGGACAGCGTATGGGCATTTTCGCGGGTTCCGGTATCGGCAAATCGGTACTTCTCGGAATGATTGCGCGAAGCTCATCGGCTGATGTCAATGTCGTTGCCCTGGTTGGTGAACGCGGCCGCGAGGTTCGCGAATTTATTGAAAAAGACCTCGGACCGGAAGGACTCAAACGATCCGTTGTCGTGGCCGTTACTTCGGATCAGCCGGCCCTGATACGAATCAAGGGCGCCATGGTGGCGACCGCTATCGCCGAGCATTTTCGCGATCAGGGTAAGGATGTCATGCTTCTGATGGACTCGATCACACGTATCGCCACCAGCCAGCGTGAGATTGGCCTTGCTGTCGGCGAACCGCCGGCCACCAGGGGATACACACCATCGGTGTTTGCCCTACTCCCAAGGATACTCGAAAGAGCCGGAACCAATGACAAAGGATCAATTACAGGCCTATACACCGTTCTTGTCGAGGGTGATGATCTTAATGAACCTGTATCCGACACTGTTAGATCGATCCTGGATGGACACGTCACTCTATCCCGGAAGCTGGCCTCGATGAACCAGTATCCGGCGGTCGATGTTCTTGATTCAATAAGCCGCCTTATGGTTGATATTACCGAACCGGAACATCAGAAATTGGCCGCGAAGGTTA
The DNA here is from genome assembly GCA_030642025.1 of Candidatus Zixiibacteriota bacterium. Taxonomy (GTDB): domain Bacteria; phylum Zixibacteria; class MSB-5A5; order GN15; family PGXB01; genus DAOWOO01. The sequence goes on from DAOWOO010000061.1 coordinate 5,365, forward strand.
GAGAGATTGTGGCCACCTACCGTGAATCCGAGGACCTGATAAATATCGGCGCCTATGTAAAAGGCTCATCGGCAAAGATTGACTATGCTATCTCCCGGATTGACCGGATAAACACGTTCCTGTGCCAGCGTATTGATGAATCGAACGATTTCGAACAGTCATTGAAAGAGCTGGCCGATATAATCGACAGCCCCGGAGAAAAATCTGATGAAGAAGTTTCAGTACCGGCTGGAGAGAATACTGCAGCTTAAAAAGCACGATGAGAAAGATAAGCAAAAAAACCTCGGTGAAGCCACCCAGAAAATATTCAATCAGAACCGAAAGCTCTTGAAATTCCTGCAAACACGGATCAATACGCAGGGACAACAGCGTAAATGTCTGGGTGGACGTATCAATATTATTCAGCATCTGGGGTATTCAAGGTATTATCGCCAGTTAAAGAAGGAAGAGTTGACCGGGCGGGAGATTCTAAAGGCTTTCGAGAAAGATCGCGAGCGCAAGCAACGGGAACTGGTCGATGCCACCAAGCAGCGCAAAATTTATGAAAAGCTTAAAGAACGACGGCACGAAAAATATATAAAGGATCTGGAACTGACTTTGCAGAAGGAACAGGATGAACTGGCCGCTCAATCGTTCATGTACAAATTAAAGCTCCCGGTCAATTGACCGGGAGCCTACTGACAATAGGCGATACTGTCTAAAGTATGTCCTATTTGAGAAGCATCATTTTTTTACTTTGCGTGAAATCACCTGCCATAATCTTGTAGAAATATATCCCCGAGGCTACCCTGCGACCGCTGTCGTCATGGGAATCGAAGGTCACATGGTGTACGCCCGCCCGTTGCCGCTCATTAACCAGGGTCCGAACCTTCTCTCCGAGAATGTTGTAGATAATCAATATAACTTCGGATTCTCGCGGCAGGGCGTAACTGATATCGGTTGACGGGTTGAATGGATTGGGCGAGTTTTGCGCCAGGGCGAATTCTTTCGGTAAAAACGGATCAATGTTTTCTTCAACCGGCGTTGATTCTTTTATCTCCACCGATCCCTTAATGAAAATCGGTCGGATGGTCAAACCGCCGGATTCGGGATGATGGAATATGGTCGGCCATAAATCGAGGTAGTCAGTCGTGTCAATTTCCACGATCTCCTCAGGGGCGCCTTCCGGAATATCAAAAACAAGTTTGGCCAGAACGCCGCGTCCGGATTCAAGGGGAGAAGCCTCGGAAAATTTGATTGATATCAAAATCTGTTGACCAGTAGGGCTGGCCGTCTTTCTCAATGCTCCCTGCGACCGGGTTCCGTCGAAGATGGTGGAATTATACTGCAGGTTGGCGGACGAAAACTCCAGGGCGATATCTATTGAATCAACCGTGAGGTCATTGGCTCCATAGATATCCACAATGACGCTGTTGTCGGGATGGCCGATAACATTGTCAACCCAGAGCGTATCGTAACTATCCGGAGGTTCAAGAATATCGATTTGTCCGATGACGAATTGGGGAAGAATAGAATTCGTTCCATCACAGCTTGAGAAAATGGTTTGCTTCCGGGTTAATCCCAGCGGCCAGGAGCTTGAGTCTATAACAGATGAATGATTGGCGGAATTAATATCAACAGTGAAAAAAAGGTTGCCGATCAGGCCATTGCCGGTCTCAAAGCAGTTTGTGTAATCGAAGAAAAACAGGTCAATCAGGTCAGCGGAATCTCTGAAATTGAAATCATCGCTACCCTGCATATAGTCGAAGCGGCCTCCGATAAAGCTAAATGAATCTGCCGATACCAGGTTGGTGTCATATTTTAACACGACTTCGACGGCGCTGATTGATTCCGAGTTATGTATGAATAGGGGTAGTATTGCTGTACCGCCCGCAAAAGCGTCGACAGTCCCGACTCTGAGAGTATCATTATCCGATACATCAAAGGCAGGCGCCTGAGCAACTATAACGATGCTGAAGAGCAGAATTACTAATGTAAACTTTTTCATTATTCACCTCTCGTGGTTTCTATCTGAGCAAACGGAATGCAAAAAACCACTATTTTTATTGCAGTATTTGCCGATTCCGGTCAAAGTGAAGTCGTTCCGGTAGTTGCAGTGATCTGTTC
>DAOWOO010000329.1 GCA_030642025.1 Candidatus Zixiibacteriota bacterium
CATGGTCAGCGGGATACTTTCATCCAGCATGGTGTTAATCAGATCGACAAATGGCACATCGGCAACCGCAATATAAAACAGATCGGGCCGCATATTGATTACGGCGCCGATTAAAAGCCCGCCGGCACTCCCGCCGTTTATGACCAGGTGATCTTTCGAGGTGTACTTTTCGGCGATCAGATATTCTGCGCAGGCGATAAAATCTGTGAAGGTGTTTTTCTTTTTCAATAGTTTCCCGTCATCGTACCAACGGCGCCCCATCTCTCCCCCGCCGCGCACATGCGCTACGGCATAGACAAAGCCGCGGTTTAGTAAACTTAGACGTATAGTGGAGAAATACGGATCGGAACTGATACCGTATGCTCCGTAAGCGCGCATATACAACGGATTTTTGCCGTTTTTAACCGTGCCCTTTTTATAGACAATCGAAATCGGTATTTTTTCACCATCGGTGGCAGTAGCGAAAATCCGCTCCGACTGGTAATCATCGGCATTGTAACCGCCCAGTACCTCTTTCTGCTTCTTGAGTTCCCGTTCGCGGGTTTTCATATCATAATCATACACCGATTCCGGGGTCGTCAGCGAAGTGTAGCTGAAGCGAAGCAGACGACTTTTGTAATCGGGATTACTGCTCTGCCAGTATGAATAGACCGGTTCGGGGAAACTGACCGGATGAATTTCACCGGAATTGAAATCCTTGATACGAATCGTCTTGAGACCGTTTTCCCGCTCATAGAGCACCATGTAGTCTTTGAACATCTCGACCCCGTCGAGCTTGACATTATCCCGATGGCCGATTACTTCTTTCCAGTTCTTTTTGGCCGGACGAGACACCGGGGTTGCCATCAATTTGAAATTCTGCGCCTTGTCATTGGTGATAATGTAAAATTTATCGCCATGATGCGAGACCCGGTATTCTAGATCTTTCTGACGTTTATGTATCAGTTTGAATTTGCCGGTCGGTTTATTGGCATCGAGGAAAGAAACCTCATCGGTGGTCTGGCTTCCAACATGAATGAATATATAATCATCGCTTTTGGATTTGTACACCCCGAGATAAAAGCCGCCGTCTTTTTCATGATATACCAGCGCATCATTTTGAGGATCATCGCCCAGCTTATGCCGAAACAGCTTGAACGGCCGCCAGGCCTCGTCATAGATCGTATAGAAAAACGTTTTATTATCATTGGCCCAGACAAACGATCGGGCGACATTATTTATGGCATCGGGATACATCTCGCCGGTAACAAGGTTTTTCACCTGAAGATCAAACCGTTCGTTACCGACCGTATCGAGCGAATAGGCCAGCAGGTTGTGGTCGGGACTGATATTGTAAACACCCAGTGATAGAAAATCTTTTCCCTCAGCCAGCTTATTTAAATCAAGCAGAATTTCCTCGTCAGCGTCAAGACTTCCTTTTTTGCGGCAATAAATTCTATACTGCTTGCCTTCTTCGGTACGAGAATAATAAAAATAGTCATCATCTTTGACCGGCACGGACAGGTCGGTTTCCTTGATCCGCGCAATCATCTCCTTGTAGAGATCATCCTGGAACTTTTCGGTATGTTTCATTACCGCTTCGGTGTACGCATTCTCGGCCTCGAGATATTTGATTACCTCGGGATTGTCCCGGTCGCGCATCCAGAAATAATTATCGACCATTACGTGACTGAACAGGGTATCGGTTTTCGGCTCTATTTTGGCGACCGGAGGATCCGGTATGGCCTGTTGCCCGCAAGAAACAGCCAGGACAACTACAAATAAAACCAGTGTTGCGTTGGTGAAAAATCTTCTTGTCAGCATATACATCATGCTCCGGTTATAGAATTAAGAATTACTGTTGGTTATTTATACAAAATTCTATCAATTAACACAAGCCGACCATGTATATTTACTTGAAACGTCCTATACACACAGATGTTTCTCGGAATTTCAGACTTCTTTGATGCCTGTATCCCGATAATCAGGCGAGATTAAGGTTAATAAAAAAAGTCGGCCCGCTAATGACGAGCCGACACATTATTTAATGCAGGTAATTTTACTATAGATTATTCATCGGATGAACCGAGAATATCACCTAGAAGTTCATCTAGAGCTTCCCGCCGTTTTTCATCGAATCCGATAATCTCCGGCGGCAAATCGATTGATTCGTCTTCCTCTTTTAGGGCCGCTAACTCTTCCTCAGTCAGAAACTTTACACCACTTTTGGTTGTTCCGCCTTTCTCGTCATCGCTGAGTGTCCATATCATCTGGCCGAGAAGAAGCCCGGGGAAATCATCCTTGTCGATATGAAGCTGAATAAGCATATACGATGATTTGCCGATATCATAGGCGACTTCCACCATTGCTCCGCCGGCGCTGACATTTTTGGTCTTGCCCTTGATTGTCTTTTGTGATTCTCCCGGGCCGAGAGACTCACCTCCAATAGAAAGAGGCGTTATCGCTGTCTCCAATTCCAGATCTCTGCGTCTGAATTTCCGCATCGCTACCCTTCTGTTAATATATGCCTTACAATATTTATCGGAATTTTCAGCCGTATTCTGAGAACCGGATATTCAATTGGTATTGACTCGGTTTGATAGTATCGGTATCTTCCCATACGACATGAAGCACCGGTCAAAATCCACATTATTTTATCGAATTATTGCCGCCTACCTGGCTACGTTAATACTCTTTTTCGTCGGCGCCCTCTTGCCTGACGGGCGTATCTGGGGTTTCAATTTCTGGGCCTATTGGTCAAACCCAGCGTTATTGCTTCTACTGTTTACAGGATTTTTCCTTTCCGGGTTCATCTGGTATCAGTGCGGGAAAATAAATCAGCCTGATGACGGAGAAGAAGGTGGCTCGGATACCACAATATGGATATTCAGCCTCACCCTGATCGCGGTATTGGCCACGGCCTTTTATCTGTTTCGCACTCAGACCCATTTCCTTGGCGATGGTTACCAGATTCTGGCCATTCTCAAATCCGAC
>DAOWOO010000054.1 GCA_030642025.1 Candidatus Zixiibacteriota bacterium
ATGACTATGGCCTCCGGAAGCGAATGTGTCGAGGTTGAGCTGGAACTTCCCGATACAATTTCTGTCGACATTGGCTCACCGACTTTTGCCGAGTGCTATTTTGAGCTAACCAATTGCGATGATGAGGCCGCCGTAATCACTCTGGATATTGAAGCCAGTATAAATCTTGACGGTTTGATCGACACCACATTAATTTTCCCCGGAATACCTATCGAACTCGGAGCGGGCGAGTCAATCTCCCGTGAGTTCCGATTCCCGGTCATGCCGTTCTCCTTTAATGGCGCTTTCACAATTTGTGTCACGGCCACCAGCGGCGAAGCGGTGGCGACCTCCTGCCAGACCGTCGTTATTGTCGGCGCGGAGATACCCGGTCCTCCCTTTGAGGCCTGTGGTATTCTGGTTCAGGGGACCGATTGCGTTCTTCTCTCTCCCGGCGCAGGCGGTAACATATTACTCGAACTTGATAACTATGGCGCTTTTGTAGTCGGTGATACGGTATGTGTTGCGGGAATCCTTGACATGTTCTGCGAATCCGATTGCCCCGATGCCGATGCCTGTGTCCTTGATAATACCATCGAAGCCGCGGAGACGCCTTCGGGTGTGCCATTCAGTGCTCCGGGCAGCCTTGTCCAGGGTGCCGATTGCGTTCTCTTTGCTCCACTGGGCCAGCTCGGTATGGATATGGAACTTGAAAATCACGGCGGCTTTGTGGTTGGCGACACGGTCTTTGTCGATGGTACTCTTATCATGGATTGTATGGTTACATGCACCGGCGCCATCGCCTGTATCGTTGATAACACAATCGAGGCCTGGGGTCCGCCGATTGCGGCTGGACTGGAAGCGCATAATTATCCCAATCCGTTCAACCCGAGCACGGTGATAACATTTAACCTGCCGAAAGCAACCAGTGTTAGGATTTCGGTTTACAATGTTATGGGACAGAAAATGTCAACTATTCTTGATGACCAGGTTCTCCAGGGTATTCAGTCGGTGGAATGGAACGGTCATAAGTTCGCCAGCGGCATATACTTCTACCGGATCGATACCGATTACGGCTCGATTACCCGGAAAATGACGATGGTTAAATAAAAGCCGATTACACCGCTTCTGAAAAGAAACGGTATGAGTCAGGATAATAAACGGCGGGAGATGGATCTCAAAAGAGATTCATCTCCTGTTTTATGACAATGAAGGTGCAAAGATGAGAACAGTAATGGTTTTTCTGACGGTGAGTTTGCTTTATGTCTCCGCCGGCGGTTATGATTTCCTGGGGACGGTTAATGGAGAAGCTCTCGGCGATCAGTTCGGAAGCGCCTTTTGCACGGTTGATTTCAACGCCGACGGCTTTCCCGACCTGATAGTATCGGCGCCTGCAGCGGACCAAAACGGAGCATCATCAGGTAAAGTTTATATATATTTCGGAGGCCCAGCGGCCGATATGATCGCCGACCTTGAAATTGTCGGTCCGGCCAGTTCATTTTTCGGGCAGGCGCTCTCATCGGCCGGAGATTTCAACCATGACGGTTATGAAGATCTTCTGGTTGGAGCGCCGTTTTACGATGTCCCCGCCACCAGCGCCGGGGCGGTTCTGCTGTATTACGGCGGGCCCTCGCCTGATACAACGGTTGACCATATGTTTACCGGCGAGAATGAGTCAGATTATTTTGGAATAGCGGTCGCCGGAGTCGGAGATTTTAACAACGATACTTATGATGATATTGCCATCGGTGCCTACCGGGCCGACTGGGAGTCATACAGTAATGCCGGCAAGGTGTATTTGTATTATGGCAGCGTTTCACCGGAATTTACTATTGACAAAATACTGGTCGGCCTTGCCGATGGTGAACGATTTGGATATGCGATAACATCGGGTGATTTTGACGGAAACGGTACATCAGATATTGCCGTGGGGGCATACAGCTTTGACGCCGCCCAATTGAATATGGGAAGAATCTATCTTTTTGATGGGGGAACCGACCCCGACTCGATAAACGATATGACTATAACCGGCACCACCAAAGGGTTGAAATATGGCTGGAGCCTGTCGTCGGGATTGATAAATGATGATATATATATCGATCTTGTGATGGGCACCGATGGTTACGCCGTCGATACCTTTCCAACCGGGCAGGTTTATGTTTTCCACGGCGGCCCGATCATGGATGATAATTACGATGATAGTTATACTCTGGGACGAATGGCCAATGATTATCTTGGCTTCTCAATCTACTCCGGGTTGGATATCGGCGGCGACGGCAATCATGAGATTATCGCCGGAATGCCGGGCAATGATGACAACCAAGCCGACGCCGGAGGGGCGGTTTTGCTGGCCGGAGGTAATACTGTTTCGGTTGACACGACGCTTATCGGCAGTTCGTCGGATGAGGAAATGGGCTTTGCTGTCGGATTATGGCAGGGTTATGGCAATATGAACAGTTTTATATTCACCGCCGGGGCCGCGCACTATGATGACTACCGGGGCAGAATCTTTTTGTACCTAAAAGCCGGGGCTGCAGAAAACCGGGCGCCGGTTCTCGATCCAATCGGTTATAAATTCGGAATAATTAATGAGCTGTTGACCTTCACCGTCACGGCAACCGACATTGACGGCGATGTTGTAAACCTTTTTGCCGAGAATCTGCCTTCAGGGGCCGATTTCACATATAACGGATGGGACAGCAACATCAGTAAATACAAGGGTACTTTCAACTGGTTGCCGAATTCATCGCAGGAAGGGACCTTTGAAAATGTGCGATTTGTCGCCGATGACGGCGAATTAACCGATGATGAATATATTGCCATCACAGTCGGATCGTTTATATGCGGCGATGTCAACGCTGATGGCGATGTCAATCTAACCGATATATTGAATTTGATATCATATGTTTATGTTGAGCCAATCGGCGAACCTGAACCGATTCCGCCCGAGGCAGGCGATGTGAACAATAGCGATGGCATCAATCTGACTGATATTCTTAATTTAATAACCCATGTTTATATCGACCCGCAGTTGGAACTGAACTGCCCCCCGATATAAGGTCTGGCCCAATTTGACCAGATTCGACAGCAAGCTGTTTTTTACCTGTTGCATAATATGGAGAGTATTGACAAGTTACAGTAAATGGATTCGGACAAAAAGACGACGCACTCGGCCCTGGTCAAGCGATGTCTCGAAGGCAATACCGAAGCCTGGAGGAGGTTGATTGACCGTGTGACACCGCTGGTATTCGCTATTTGCCGCAATATGAGACTTTCTCGGGAGGAAAGTTTTGACGTTTTCGGTCAGGTGTCATATTTATTGCTGAAAAACCTTGAGAATTTAAGGTCATCGGGAAAGCTTATGACTTACGTGGCTGCCATAACCCGGCACGAAGTGCTGGCGCTAAACAGGAAAGCAAAAAGGATCAGGGAAACGCAGGACCCGATTCTGGGAATGTTGTATGATCGGTCGCCGGACTCGCCCGAGGATGTATTTGAAACGGCCCAAAAAAGCGAAGTTCTAATGGAAGCGATTGTCCTCCTGCCGGAACGGGATTATGAATTCCTGAGGGCGCTCTTTTTTGATGCCAGCGAACCTGATTACGAGGAGATTTCAAAACGATTGGGAATGCCGGTGTCGTCAATCGGCCCCACCCGCGCGCGCTGTTTGCAGAAGCTTCAAAGGATACTAAAGCGAAAGCGGTTTAGATTGTAGATTTATAAGCGAAACACTACACTTTTAAATATGAGGGTAGTAATGGAAAAAAACAAAGAAATGATAGATGTACTTATTGACTATATTAGAAAGAAGCTGCCGGCCAAAAAGCAAGGACAGGTATCCCGTCTTATAAAAGATAATCCGGAATTAGGTGATCTGCATGAATTGCTTAAGGTTCTGGTAAGCGAGGGGCGTCAGGCAGAAGCCCCCGGCCTGATTGAGACCGCACAGAAGATGTCTGGACGGCTTTTTGAAGATTACAAAAAGCATCTGGCGGATGATATTCCGGGACGCGCTCTGACTGTTTACGACTCCTCCGTCTTTCCATTACCGGACGGTGTCAGGTCGGCGCTGGTCGATTCAAGGCGGATGAAGTTCAAATCCGATGATATCGTTATCGAGGTTTCGCTCTATCCATTATCAATCGATTTGTATGAGTTAATCGGGCAAATAACCGGACTTCCCGAAGGTGGTAAGGGCCGGGTAATCCTTAAATCGGATAAAAGCAAATACACGGTCGATACTGATCAATTCCATCTGTTTCGATTTAATTACCTTCCGGCAAGGGAATATACCATGATCGTCGAATACGAGGGCAACCGGGTTGCCCATATTGATATGACCTTATGATATCAGTCTCCGACATACAGAAACTTGCCGACCGCGGCGCGGTTGAGAAGTATATACGGGTTGACTACGGTGGCAATATTGATGCCCTGATCAAAGACATTAATAAAAGCCTGAATGACCTGTTAAGGACTGATTTGAAACGCGCCAATAGACTGGTGGGGCGGCTTAAAAGCGTTTTCAGGTATTTGCCGGGAAAATATATAGCCCGCCTGTCGGCCATGGAGGCTCGCTATGCCCATCGATCAGGAAGCCACCATAAGGCATTGAAAAAGTATAACGAGGCGCTCAGAATTAACGAAAAATATCGTGATTTTCTCACCGTCGCCAAAACACGACGGGGCTTAATGGACGTGTATATGTACATGGGGAAGTATCGGGAAGCACTCGATACCGGGAAAAAGGCCTTGAGATATTTTAAAAGGAACAGGCTTGATACCGACGCCGCCCAGGTGATGAACAATATCGGAAATATCTACCATCGGATGGATAACAATCGCATGGCCCTGCGTTATTATAATCGCGCCGGGGAAACTTTCAGAAATATAGGCGGTATCGGTACGGCCATAATTGAATTCAATCGGGCCAATATTTACGCCAATCTGAACCAGATAAAGCAGGCCCGCCGGTTATATCATGTGTCGGCCAATCTATACCATAAGTATGGTAATGAAATTGCCGAATGTCAGGCCCGATACTCGCTGGCCTACCTGTATTTTCTGGAGGATAAATATACCGAATCAATCGGAATATTCGAAAAAGTGCTCGATCGTTTTACCGCACTGGGTGATCACAAGGCGGCTGCCGTTACCCGGCTTGACCTGGCGGAGATTAATATTGAAATAAACCAGTACGGTGTCGCTTTGATGCTAACCGAAGAAGTCGCTCCGACTTTCAAGAAACTGGGGATGCGCTACGAACAGGCCAAGGCTGTATATTTTGCGGCTCAGGCCCGGTTGAGGCTGTCAGACTTTAAGAGAGCGGGAAAAGATCTTAAAAAGGCCGAAAGACTCTTTGCAAAGGAAGCCAACGATTTGTGGATTGGCATGGTGGCAATCTCCCGAAGCCGTATGATGCTTCTGAATGGAGAATTTGACGCAGCATTGAAAACCGCGGAGAGGGCACAATCATGTTTTAAAAAATCCGGTGATCGAAGACGCGAAATTGACGCCCGGATAGTCAGACTTGAAGCCTTGATGAAACAGGGTAACACCGGGGATTCTCTGAGAAAAGCGAATATGCTGTACCGCACAAGCCGTCTTCTGGGGTATCAGCAGTACTGTCTTTTTGGAATAATGGGGGAGTGTCATTATATCAGGGAGGATTATAAGACTGCTCTCGGATGGTATAAAAAAGCGGTAAATGTTCTGGAAAAAAACCTTATGGGGATGTATCCCGATGAAATCAGATTCTTCTTCATGGCTGACAAATTTGACAGCTACCGCATGGTGGTTGACTGTCTGCTGAAGCTGGGGCGGATCAGTGATTCGTTTCTCGCCAATCTGAAAGGATTGGCGTTGCTGAACGAGAAGTCTGACGAGCCGGGCCAAAGCACGGCACAGATACCGCATCAGCTTTCAGAGCAAAGAGACAGCCTTCGCGCTGCCTTAAAGAAACTGCACCAGGCACCGTTGGGCGGTCACAGAGCGGTACCGGATTTTGGCTGTCACTTTGAAACCGAACACAAGCTCTGGGCGCTGGAGAGGAAGATTCGCTGTCTTTTATATCCCTCGGCTAATCAACCATCGGGACTGGAAAGTAATGTCAATATCCCATCCGATCTGATAAGAGCGGATGAGATATTAATAAACTACATGAATCACAATTCAAAGGTTGCCGCTTTTTGTGTAACGGGGAATGATGTACACTATATTGAACTTCCGATTACTGAAGACGAACTGAATGCTCTCCTGCAGAAATTGAATTTCCTGTGTGAGAAGGCTGTGTTCGGGTATCGTGAGGACGATGTTATGGTGAAAGCAACCCGCCATTTTCTTGAAAAACTTTATAGCGTCCTTCTGGCGCCTGTTGAGAAATATATCCCCGGCCGAAAAATAATTCTTCTGGCCGACGGGGCGTTTTACCAGATTCCCTTCGCGGCGCTTATTGATAATGACGGTCGACATCTGCTGGAAAAGTATGATTTTCACCTTATTACCAATCCGGCGGATCTGGCCGATAGGCGTACCGTTGAATATCGTTTTAATGATGCCAGGAATGCGGTATTCGCAGTGACATCCGACCTGCTCCCGGCAATTTCTCTGGAGGCTGAAAAAATTAAGGATTCTTTTGATAACTGCGGGTTATATCTTGATGATAGAGCGGACAAACGACACCTTATCGACGAATTGGGAATATCATCGGGCTTTGTGCATATTGCGGCTCATGCCTCGCGTTCATCGGAAAATCCGCTTTTTTCCAGGATAATACTGGGCGATGGCCCTTTCTTTCCTTTTGATCTTTTTGCGACAGGTATAAAATCAAGACTTGTAACACTTTCCGGTTGCCATACAGCCGCTCCCGGGTTATATTACGGTAACTCATTCAGCCTTGCCAGGGCCTTTCACCAGGCGGGAGGTCGGTTTGTACTGGGCTCGCTGTGGCCGGTTTCGGATAGGTACAGTATGATTTTTATGACGATTTTTTATCGCTCGCTGTCTGAAAGCGACGATATATATAAAGCCTACAGGAAGGCGCTTGAAACCATAAAAAATATATGCGACAATCCCGCCTTCTGGGGTTCTTTCATTTTGTTGGGAATATAGACAGGAGATTTTGCCATGTTTTCCCCATATAATAAAAAGATCGGAGCCGTCATAGTAGGGCTTGTACTGCTTGTATTTTATATGGCCCCCGGCGCCATAAGGCTGCATGCTTTTCCTTTTGAGGTTTGCGGTAGCCTTGTTCAAGGTACCGATTGTCTTCTTTTTGCCCCGCAGAGTGATCCCCAGGTACTCCTGGAACTTGATGAATACGGTAGTTTCGGGGCCGGTGATGATGTATGTGTTGCCGGTACGCTGATGATGGGGTGCGAAACCAGCTGCAGTGATGCTATCGGCTGTATTACCGACAATACGATAACCGAACCGGGCACGCCGTCATATCAGTTCGACGCCTTCGGAATTCTGGTGCAGGGGACGGTATGTGTCCTGTTTTCTCCCCCGGGCCAGAGCGGCATGAAGTTGAAGCTGGACAATTATGGTGATTTCCAGGTTGGTGATACTGTGTTTGTTTCAGGAACGCTTGCCTTTGGATGCTCATCCGGATGCCCCGATGCCGTCGCCTGTCTCGAAGATAATTCGATATTCGGTTATACCGACGCTCATGATCCGACCCAGGCGATTATAAAAATCGAAGACGGTTTTCAGATTGATCAGTTTATTTATAATTACGGTGGAAGTGCCATCGATACAATAATTCTTGAAAACATCTTTCTGGC
>DAOWOO010000377.1 GCA_030642025.1 Candidatus Zixiibacteriota bacterium
GAAAAGCGTCGAAAAGGGAGTTTTGAGGGAAATTTCCGATTATGAGCAGCGCGCCAATATGAGCAAAACCGTGCTGAATCGGCTAAACAGGCAGCTTAGTTCTCTGCGCAACGATATAGGTGGATCCAGATTCCGGCTCGACTCAACTGAAAATCTGTATTTGTCAACCCGTCAACCCTATCTGGGAAATCTTGAGTATTATTACTCAGGAACTCAGTCGCGACGACATACGTTTGGCGATATGTTAAGAGAGCAACATGATGCTATTCTGAAAACGATTTATCTCAGAACGCTGGCCACACACGATCGCGCCGAATTATCGCAGGTGGAAAACCTTCTCAGCGGTACTGAAGCTGAATATGCCGCCCTGGTGGATGAGGAGAAAATGGTCGGCAATGTCAAAAAGCAAAAAAGCCGCGAGTACGCCATTGTTACATCGCAAAAACAACAAAAGGAAAAGGACCTCACCATGGTCAGGCGCAAAAAAGAGCGTGAAACCGACCGCCTGATAACTCTTTCCGAAGCGGCACAGCAGATGGAAGATCTGGTAATGCGCCTTGAAAAAGCCCGTCAGGACCGCGAACGGAGCAATAGGGCATCGCAATTTAGATTTGAAACGGGGAATTTTATTTCGTATAGGGGCGGCATGCCGGCGCCTGTGACCGGAAAAATAATCGAAAGCTACGGATGGAAAACGGACAAAATAACATATTTGAAATCATTCTCACCCGGTATTGAAATTAAAGGAAAAAAAGGCGCCACGGTTTCATCGGTCGCCGCGGGAGTTGTCGCTTACACCGGTTCCATGCGGGGTTATGGCAATTTTGTTATTGTTGAGCATGAGGATGGATATTACACGACATATGCCGGATTCGGCAGTATATTTGTCGTGTCGAACCAGATAGTTAACAGGGGAGATCGACTGGGCACATCGACTGACGGGAAGATACGTTTCGAGTTGCGCCTCGGCCGCCAGTCGCTCGATCCGGTGGAGTGGATACGTATTGACGCCTTTGACTGACATAGCCGGCCAGGAAATTGTCAAAAAAACCTTGTTGAATTCTTTCAACCGGAAACATATGGCCTCGACATATTTATTCCACGGTATTGACGGTCAGGGAAAATGGTCGATGGCAATCGCCCTGACAGCTCTGCTTAATTGTGAAGAACCGGTCACCGATGATAGCGGCAGGGTTATTGATGCCTGCGGTCAATGCCGCAATTGCCGCCAGATTTTGAATAATAATTTTCCGGAGATGTATTTTGCTTTGCCCATTCCTCCCCACAAAAATGAAGCTGAAGCGGCCGAATTGAATATTGAATATCGCAAGGCGAAGAAAAAGGAACCATACCGGATAATAACGTCAAATCGGCAGTTGACCATCCCGATCGACACCGCCCGGTTTATCAAGCGAAAAACCGCGATCAAGCCCGATGCAGGTGTTACTCGGGTGATATTATTTTACCAGATGGAAAAAATGCTGCCCGCCGCCGCCGATTCATTATTGAAGCTTATAGAAGAACCACCTCCTGAAACAGTTATTATTCTTACCGCGTCCGATCCGGAAAACCTTCTTCCAACCATACAATCTCGAGCGCAGAGGATTCGCTTCAGACCGCTGCCTGATAAGACAATAAGCCGGTATCTTGCTGAAAAATATGATATATTACCGGATAAAGCAGCTTTCCATGCCCGGCTGGCCCAGGGGTCGCTTGGCCGGGCCATAGGCCTTATAGATAATGAGGACGAATCTGCCGGCCGCCAGATGGCGTTTTTGTTGTTGAAGGAAATGTTTACCGGCGATACTCCCTCGGCAGTACATGCAGTAGTGGAGTCAATTAATCCCCGCGATCGTGGAGCTATGGAAAATATATTAGGGCACTGGCAGTCACTTATAAGCGATCTCATTTACGTAAAATATGGGAAAAGTGATTCGGGAATTATAAATATCGATGTTGCCGGCGAATTGGAAAACCTGGCCGTCAGGATTGATGATGTTAATAATATCAACGCGATGGTAGATGATATGAAGGAACTTCAGTTATCTTTAAGAAGGAATATTCATATACGCCCTGCCCTCGCCGCGTTTACACTGAAAATACGGCGGTATCTGGCGTAAATCGCTTGACAGCCGCCGGTTGAGCGTTAAATTAACGCTCTTAAAGAGGAGTTGAAATGCCTGATTTATACCTGGTTGAGTTTAAGGGAAACCGCCGGGAGTATACGCATAATACCTATTATCATTCGCTGAACTTGAATGAATATGTAATAGTTCAAGCCGAACGTGGCGAGGATATGGGGTTTCTAAGAAAGCGTATTGAAAAGGAAATCGATTTTTCCGAACGCGATAAACCGCGTTCAATATTGCGCCCGGCCAATGAAGAAGATAGGGAAAAATTGAAGCAGAACCGTGATGATGAGAATGCCGCCTGGGAAAATGCCATACAATTAATAAACAAGCACGAATTGGAAATGAAACTGGTTGATATCGAGTATCAGTATGACCGCAATAAAATGACATTCTATTTCACGGCCGATCACCGGGTGGATTTCCGGGCGC
>DAOWOO010000179.1 GCA_030642025.1 Candidatus Zixiibacteriota bacterium
ATATCCCTCGAAAGGCTCATGAGCGGCGGCGTTTCCGGCGGCCGCAACGGTTGCTCCCGCGGTCAGCCATTTAAGAAATTTTCTGCGCGATGTACTCATCTATCACTCCTTCATCGATTGGCGCCAGGCCTACGACTCCGCCTTCCTTTCGGCGTGACAGCCGACACAATCTGAAGGTTTCTCAATATTCATGCTCTGGTGGCACCCGATACACTGCCGGTGGTACGCCCCGTAAAGCCCCGGTCTGAGCAGGTCAGCCTTATTGAACGGTTCCCCGTGGCAACTCTCGCAGAGCGGCGGCCGGGCTCCAACCGGACTATGATGATGACATCCCTGACAAACCAGATCCTCATGCCCGTGGAAATACGTGGCAACCTTGCTGTCCTTGATATTCTTCCGCAAAACATCCACGATCTTTCGATGAGGGAATATGGCCGGTTGGTACTGATCGGCCAGAACACCGATTGTAACCGTATCAGGGATATCCCGATCAGAAAACGACAGCCGGATATCCGAGCGCTTCGGCCGGAACTGATCCAGAGAATGGTAACGCTTTTTAACCGAGTTAAGCCGTTCCGGAGCCGGTCCCGAATGACAGATCGTACAGGCATGCTCGGAGAGCCGTCCCTGCTCCATCTGCATATGACATCCGGCGCATTCCGGTTCGTATTTCTTCTGTTCATGACAGCCGATACAACTATGTGATGAATTCATATCATGCATCGCCTGTTGAAGCTTCACCCCGCCGCCGTTCTCACCCCCGGCAAGGGTATGGCATTCATTGCAGGCATTTGTCCCTTCGTGGTGACAAACCCGGCAGGTGCTGTTAAACCCTTCATGTCCGACATGGGAAAACGGCACCGTGGCCAGTTTGCTTTCAACCCGTTCGTTCTCGGCAGCCGCCAGAAGGACAAAATCAGGCTGTCCGGCATCGAGCCTGGGGGGCTTTTCAACAGCTTCAATGGCCTGCTGTCTGTCGGCATCATGACAACCGGCACAATCAACCGGCCCGGAGAAGTCAGTCTCCAGGTGACAGCCGATACACTGCCGGTGAACCGCCTGCTCAAGTGCGGAGCGTGTTTTCTCGGTTTCCGACCGGTGACAATCACGGCAGGAACCTGCCCGAGAATACCGGTAAATCATTTCAAAAGTCTCTAAGTCATCATGTAGGTGACAATCGATACACGCCAGATCGAACGGATTATCAGTGGCATCGTGCTGTTCATTATTAAACTTAAGAGTATGGTGACATTCCTGGCAATCCTTCACGCTTTTGACATGGCGTTGATGTAATGATTTATCAAAACCGAACGGCGTCCGGGTTGAAATAAAAGCCGGTTTTTCGGCATGACATTCGCCGCAGATCGTCGGTCCGGCTTTCAAACCGGCCTCGGCGGTTTTATTGTGACAATCGATACAATTGTCATGGTAAATATTCATAACGATCTCCTGATCGTTATCCGCAAGGCGCATGAATTTAGATGAAAGAAATCCGTCGGGTCGTTTCCGGTGACAGGTCAGGCAATCCTGCCCCTGTGCATTAAGAACACTGGTATGTAAATCGTGCGGGAAGGAGACCGGCTCGCGTTCAATACCTCCGAACAGTTTCATGGCATCGATAACGATTATATCGGCGGCGGCTTTCGGTTCGTCGGCGTCGCTCTGTCCGCACCCGATTATCATCGGGACAGCGGCCGATAAAAGGATAAACAACAGTGTTGCTTTAATGAGATTCACGCCCTTTATGATAGTTTTAGCCTGCACCATATCAGCCCTTCAGCTCCTCCGGTATTACCATCGTCTCCACCATTATCTCGCTGATGAACTTGACATGCATTCCCAGCTTGTAAAACCCGATTATATCCTCAATACCGCTATGACAGTTGTGACACGGTGTAATCACAATATGCGCGCCGGTGGCGGCCAGTTGTTCGGCCTTGACCTTATTCGACTTCATTCGCGAGCGTTTCCACGGCGGTCCGCAGTTTATCGTTCCGCCGCCCGCCATACAGCAGTAATTGTGCTCAAGGCGCGGGTCAACATCGGTAAAGTTATCGCACAACTCATTTATAACATAACGAAGTTTGTCACCCAGGCCGCGGCCCCGGACGGTATTGCACGGATCCTGTATGGTAACATGCTCTTTGTATTTTTCACGGATTTTTATACGACCGCTCTTGAGCATATCATAATAAAACTCAATGGCATGAACCATCGGAATTGGCGGAAACGACCAACCCAGCCAGCGGGGTCCGTCGTAAACCGCGCCGCGGAACGCGTGACCGCATTCACCCATAACGATTTTTTTGACTTTCAGGCGTGCCGCCGTTTCCCAGTGTAAACGCTCCACCCTACCCATTATCTCAAAATCGCCGGAATACATCGCCATATTGCTGTTATCCCAGCCGTCGGTGGCCGGCATGGTCCAGTCAACCCCGGCAACCTTGAAAATAAGAGCCATGTTGCCCAGAAGCTGGGCCAGAATTTTCGGTTCCGGGGCAATAACCGAATACATCACCTCGGCGCCTTCCTTTTCCAATGGTATCCGGGCGCTGGGGATTTCGGCCTGAGCTTCTTCTTCCTGCCACTGGAGAGTATCTATCCATTCATCCTGATGTACCCACATCTGGTTCATGGTCGCCGCGTGGCTGTTGGTGGTATCCTGAAGATACTGCGGCACAACCCCCAGCAGACTGCAAATACGCCGCACCAGTAACAGCAGATAGGCGATATCAATCCCGAACGGACAGTACATACTACACCGGCGGCAAACACCGCATTCGGTAAAGACAATCCGCGCCATATTACGGACAAACTCGCCGTCGACATTCCCCTTGCGTTTAACCAGTTCCCAGAGAGTGTTTTTCACCTTGGAAACCGGCGCAAACTGCGGGTCCTTGTTGCGTGAAAGATAGGTATTGCAGGCCTCGGCACACAGGCCGCAGCGAACACAGGTATCGATATAAACCTTGAGCCGGGCCGATGCTTCTTTGGTCAGCACCCGCTTAACCACTTTCTGAATCATCTCCGGCGTGAGCTTTTTTACCTGCTCATCCAGTCCCGGATCAACAACCTGCTGCTCTTCTGTCAGCTTTTTCATCACAACCTTTCTTCCATCTATCGAAACCGCCCTACCAGTCTCTGGCATTACGGACATAGCCGAATTCACCGCCCATATAAGCACGCGTCAAGGGGAAAAAGAGCATATGGACTATCCGCGTAAACGGAATTATCACCAGCCACAATGCCCCCGAAATCATATGTATCGTAATAATTGCATTATAATCGCAAATCTGCTGGTGCGCCATAAATCCGGTCACAAAAGGAGCGATAACTATGATAACCAGTACAAAATCACTCCATGAGGATACAAACCTGACCGTAGGATCGGCAATCCGCCGCAGGAAAAATATTATCCCGCCGAGGATGACAATAATTGTCATGAGGGTGGATAATACCGGAGGCAGACTCCACCAGCTCAGACTCCACGACTCTCTCCAGAGCATGATATGGCCGAGAGTCAGTACCGGCGTCAACAAAAGGCAGATATGAAACATGAAGGTCAATATTGTAAAAGAAGGATGAATACGCCAGTTTCGCGAACCGAAAGGTATAATCCAGTGCATTATCGACCGCAGGCCATGCCTGGGACTCACAAATGGCAAAATCACTTTTTCCTTTTTGGCCAGAAGAATGGTGGAGATAATCCGGTAGAAACTCCCGCCAATAAATACTGCAAAAGCTATTGAGACCAGCGGCCCGCGCGCAAATTCATACATTGCTGTTTACCATGTCTTTTCCTCAGCCAACCAGCGTTCCGACTGAAACCACCTCGCGACAATACTTGCCATCCTCGACATATCTGAGCAGCACCTGTTGCCCGTCGGGACTGAATACCGGTTGCCACAACTGCTCATACGCTTTGCTTTCCTTCAATCCGTCGGCAACAATAAAAAACCTGCCATTCTTCTCGGCTTTGGCCAGAATGTGAATTCCATCCGGGCTGAATACCGGGTCCCAGATCATTTCATAATCCTTGGCCCAGGGCTTGCCATCGAGGGCTATTGACCAGCGGTTGTTCTCTTTTACAATCGCCGCCACATGTTTGCCGTCCGGTGAGAAAACCGGTTTCAGTACCATATCCTTCCAAATTCGTTTCCAGGGAACATCATCGACTGCAATTGTCCAGTGACCGAATGATGGCGAGACTATCGCCGCCAGTCTGGAACCGTCGGGACTGAACACTTGATGCCAGACCTGGTTGTATTTACCGTTCCACAGCGGCCGGCCGTCTTTATATAGTGTCCAGACTCCGTCTTTGCGAACCGGAGCTATGACAGACTCCCCGTCGGGATGAAAAACCGGCTCCCAGGTGCACCCGAAAACCGATGACCAGGCTTCACCATTAACGGCAATTGAATAGTCACAAATGCCGGTTCGTATCTCCGTCGCCACTTTCAGGCCGTCGGGACTGAAAACCGGACTCCAGGTATCG
>DAOWOO010000465.1 GCA_030642025.1 Candidatus Zixiibacteriota bacterium
AAAACAAACCCATTTCCATGTAACCAAAAGAGGAACTATGAATTATGCCGATATTCCCGGCTATTCAGGCCAAAACTTGTATGAAAAACTGTAGCGTTTTTGTACCTGGACGCCCCACTTGGGCAGCCCGCCGCGTGGCTCGCCGCAGGAAAAAACCATCCCTATCCCAGCACTTCCATCATCTGTCGGTGGATTTTGGCATTGGTGGCGAGGATGTATTTGTCGAATATGGAATATTTGTTACCTTTGAAATCGGTTACCCTTCCCCCGGCTTCTTTAACCATCACCATTCCGGCGGCGGTATCCCACGGGTGAAGTTTCAACTCCCAGAAGCCGTCGAACCGCCCGCAGGCCAGGTAACATAAATCGAGCGCCGCCGACCCGGCCCGGCGGATACCGCGCGCCCTTTTCGCAAAGCGACGGAATTGTTTTAAGTTGTCCTCCCTCGAGGACCCGATATCATACGGAAACCCGGTGGCCAGAAGCGAGCGCTCAAGCTTTGTTTCGCCAGACACGGTTATCTTTTTATTATTCAGCTTTGCCCCACCACCGTGAAAAGCGCTGAACATCTCATCGCGTTCGGGATCGAAAATAACCCCGACAATTATTTTGCCTTTGTATTCCAGCCCAATTGATATGCAGTAAAATGGGAAGTTATGCGCAAAATTGGTGGTACCGTCGAGCGGATCAATCACCCATCTGAATTCGGATTCGATATCATAATTGGCGCCCTCTTCGGCTATTATGGCATGATCGGGGTACGCCCTCCTGATTGCCCCGCATATCAGCCTTTCCGAGACGAGATCGGCATCGGTGACAAGATCGACTCGTCCTTTAAGAGTAATCTTATGTCTCCGATGCGATTTTTTCAGGAGAACTTTACCGGCATCGTATGCTGTCGTTCGGGCGAAGGACAGGTATTTTCTCAATAAGTATTGCGATAGCATAAACTAAACCGCCTTTTTATACTCATTCTGCTTGAACTGCATTTGATACAATCTATAATAAATGCCTTTTCGGGCAAGCAGTTCATGATGTTTGCCCATCTCACGAAGACGGCCATGATGCAGAACGATAATCTTGTCGGCCTTCTCTATAGTCGATAGCCGATGAGCAATAATTATCGCAGTCCGGTTTTCCAGAAGATTATCCAGCGCCTTTTGAATCATTTTCTCGGTGCCGGTGTCAACCGAGCTGGTGGCTTCATCAAGGACGAGAATATTAGGATTAAAGGCCAGCGCTCGCGCGAAAGACAATAATTGTTTCTGGCCGGTGGAGAGGGTCGCGCCCCGCTCTTTGACCTCGGCATGCAGCCCGCCCTCGATTTTCATCACATAATCATACAGGTTTACTTTTTTCAATGCCTCTTTGAGCGTTTCTTCGGGAATGTCCTTCTCTCCCAGCCGGATATTCCCGGCATAATCCCCCGAGAAAATAAAAACATCCTGCAATACCAGTCCCAACTGCGCCCGAAGCGCGGCAATCGGCATATCCTTCAACTCGATTCCGTCCAGCTTGATTTTTCCTCTCTGGTAATCATAGAACCGAAAC
>DAOWOO010000053.1 GCA_030642025.1 Candidatus Zixiibacteriota bacterium
CTCAAATATATGCTCACACCATTCCTGAAGAACAAGTTCAGCAATGCACACATTGATACTATACTCGTTAGTAATTGATAAAAGTTCGTTTATCCATTGTTTGTCAAGAAGAAGACCTGAAGTGCGTAGTGCACTCGTGTCCATATAAATTGCATATGGAAGATATCTCCAAATATAATCAGTCATTGTATTATTTAAATATTTGACAATAAAATACTAATGAGTTAATTCCAAAAGGTGTGGAAATTAACTCAATTCTAAGGTCAATCATTATAATACTCCTTTATAAGCATTTCCCTCAACCTAGGAGCTATTACCTATTTATCTAGTTGTAAGTGCCTTAGATAACACTTAAAATTAATATATACGTTCACATTACAATGTCAAGCGAAAGCGCAGGCAATGGAAATTTCACGACGCCCGGCGGGCGGTGTCGATTGAGTAAATAGCCAGAGCAACCCAGATACAGCCGAAGGCAATTGCATGATGAATGGTAAAGGCCTCGCCAAAGATAAATACCGCCAGTATAAAATTAAGGCTGGGCGCAATATACTGCAGAAAGCCGACCGTTATAAGATCAAGCCGCCGCGCCGCTTTGGTGAACCAGATCAGGGGCAGGGTGGTAATGACTCCCGCGAAAACCAAAAGCAGGGTCATCTTCCATGACACCGCTAAAAATGATCCTGTACCTTCGTATCCCAGGTATACAAGATATGCCAGGGCTACCGGCCCCAGAATAGCGGTCTCGACAGTCAGACCGGTTACCGCATCGACTTTAACTATCTTTCTCAACAGTCCGTAAAAACCGAAAGTCAGCGCCAGAAGTAAAGCAACATATGGCACTTCGCCCCCGCGTATAATCAGGTACAACACACCCGCCAGGGCCAGAAGCACGCTCAGTATACCCCATCGGTTTAAACGTTCGCGAAGAAAAACCACGCCCAAAAACACACTCAAAAGCGGGTTGATAAAATACCCCAGGCTGGCCTGCAAAACCATATTGTTGGTAATCGCCCAAATAAATATGAACCAGTTGGTGGCCACCAGTACGGTTGTGGCGCTCAGGATAATAATGACCTGCCGTGAACGCAAAGCCGAAAATATCTTCTGCCAACCTCTCGAAAAGAAGGATATCAGAGTCAGAAGTACTATCGACCATATAATGCGATGTCCCAGTACCTCCAGCGGCGGCACCGATGAAACCGCCTTGAAGTAAACCGGGGCAATCCCCCATGTAATATAGGCGGCGATTCCGTAAATAATACCGTTTCTTGAACGGCGAGCGGCGCTGTCTTGTATCCGGCCGGTTGATTCGAGCATGGTAGATGTCGATTTGAATTTCGCCAAAGCCGTTAAATCCCTCTATACATTTTCTTATAAGTATTTCCTGAAATCCCTATGCCGGGCCAGATGAGGACTCGCCGCGGCGAGCCGCCCACAATTTCGGAAATTACTTCTGAGAACGGCCATATACCCGATACGCCGTTCGAAACCCGGAGTATCATTCCCATCGCATTCAAGTCGGGAATCAAGCTGAATTTATGAATATGTCAAGTGATAATACTAATTGCTGAGAGCTATCAGATATATTGGGATTTTTTATCAGGCGCGGAAGGCCGTATATACCGTTTCCAAGCGATCCTTTTATCGGCTCATCTAAGCAGGAGCATTTTCCGGGAAGCGGAAAAGCGACCGGCCTTTAGCTGATAAAAATATACGCCGGTAGCGGCTTCATAGCCCCTGGTATCGCGGCCGTCCCACTGCACGGTATGCTCGCCGGCAGTCAGGTTTTCATCAAGCAGGGTAGTTACCCTTTGCCCGAGGATATTGTATATGCTTATCGTGACGTGAGCATCATGCGGCAGGCTGAAGGAAATATCGGTCGAAGGGTTGAACGGGTTGGGGTAATTTTGTTTTAACGAAAACACCGCCGGAAGTTGTTCAGTACTGTTCCGCCCGGTCAATGATCCTATTTCGAGCAGATCGCAGGGCGACGCCCAGGTGAACTGTTCGTTGACGGAAACGCCACCGACCACCAGCCAGAAGGTTTCCCCCGGTTTCAGGCCTTCACACTCGGAGGTCAGGGGATCATCACCATAGACAGGCATAAAACCGAATTTACCGTTATCCCGCACAATTCCGGAACCGACCGGCTTGTTTTCACCTGCCAGCGCCACCACAGTTGTTCCCTTTGGCACTACCTTTCCATCAAGAATCAATTGTTGCGAGAAAATATCTATCCATTCACGGGTAGGGTGAACATCATTTTCAGAAACACTATCATCAGCAGGTTGAAAAAGATTTTTATCCCATGAACAATCACCGAATTTAAGATAATCGTTATGGCGCACTTTCATCCAGTAACCACGACCGGGGTACAAATTCGTCAATGTCCAGACGATACCGTCAATACCGGGAGCATAGGTCTGAGGCGCTCCATCATAACCGAGCAGTATAATGATATTGTCGTCACTGCGAGGACAAAGCGCCCGTGTTACCGTATCCGGTTCATCAGGCAGATATGATATCAGATTCCAGCCGCTTTCCAGCCTGATCGGGTCATTGGGATCAGCTATTATACCGGATACTCCTAAAAACAGTGACGAACATTCCGGCCTGATCTTCACCCAGTAGCCATGATGATGATCGACCTCTGTCAGGGTTGAGAAATCCGGAAAGTCGGGGTTATACGTCAAACCACCTTGCTCATAACCGTAAACCGCTTCCACGCACCCGGCCAGCGGCGTCAGCACCGATTCGATGTCCTCAATAGAATTATTCACATTCCATGATATCAGGTTCCATCCTGAATCAAGCGGTACTTTACAGGTGTGATATGTGAAGAACCGGCAGAGTTCACGTTCATGCGTATATTCATCCCAGATGATATCGGGTTCGGATTTCACCCAGACGCCGTTTACCCTGAAGGCAATTGTGTCCCCCGGGATCGCTCCTTCATCGATATCCGGCGTGGTTGTTTCATCTCCATAAATGTGCATGATGCCGAAAGAACCATCATCCTCGACCGTCGCCATCCCGCACAGGGCCCCCTCGGGATCATAGGCGGTAATCATATATCCCGGTGGCAACGGAGCAAAATCAAGAAGAGGCGAACGGCATGACACGCTCATCCAGTCGCTGTTCGGATACAACTCGCGCAGATTAAAAAGAATCGATATTGTATTATCACGGCTATTGGCGGTAACCAGATCAACTGCATGATCACCGTCGAAGTCCGCCGTCGAAACCGAATAGGCCGCCCCGACAGTGTATGATACGTAAGGCTGGAAAGTGCGGTCACCGTTGTTTTCAATTATGCAGACCGTCGTATTATTGGAGGTAACCAAATCGGGGTCACCATCACCGTCGAAATCAGAGGCACATACGGCACTGGGGGATTCATCAACGGCCAGTTCACCGATACGGACAAAACGCCCGCTTCCGTCATTAATCAGCACAGTAACATCCGCTGAAAGATAATTGGCCGTAACCAGATCAAGGTCCCCGTCGACATCCAGATCGGCGGCCTCCACCGCATAGGGAAATGCTCCCACCGTATATATACTGTCAAGGGTAAACACTCCGTTACTGTCATTCAACAGGACGGCCGCTTCATTATAAGTACGGCTGACAGTAACCAGATCAATATCAAAATCACCGTCGAAGTCGCCGCCGACAATATAATCCGGAGCCGCCGGAGCTGATAACCCGTCAGTGGGATATATAACGTACGGTGCAAAATTGCCGTAGCCGTCGTTTTTCAATATCGAAACCCCATAGGTTGATGAGTTGACGACAGCCAGGTCGATATCACCGTCACCGTCAAAATCGGCGGGATACACCGAGCGAACACGGCCGGGAATATGGATATTATGCCAGGCGCTGAATCGGCCGTACCCGTCGTTGGCCAGGATACTTATATCAGTATCATATGTGCTGTAATTGGCCGATACCAGGTCAACATCATCGTCATTATCGAAATCACCGGCCCTGATCGTGCGGGGCGCCTTGCCGACAGAGTAAGCCGTATCATATTCCATTCCTCCGTTGCCGGAATTTATAAATATGGTAATATCGTCGGAATTCCAGCCGGCCACAGCCAGATCCAGATCACCGTCATCATCAAGGTCTGTCGGGCAAACCCCGACCGGCATTGAATCTGATTCATAGATGGTCGCGGCCGAAAACCTTGAAGTTGCATTATTGGCGCCGACGGTAAATGTCCAGACCCAGTCACGCGACCGGTATGATGTATCCTGCGGCAGTACCCGGTCGGTCAGAGACACCGTTACCCGATCACCGGCGGAATAATTGTCATCCGGCCTGAAAGTAACCGTTCCGGTCGAATAATTGTAATCCAATTCTCCTCGGTATCTCTTTCCGGATAATGAATGAACGACAATATTATCATCGGTAATCGTTTCCATCGAAGGCTCGGTACTTAATTCAATCTCTATGGGAGCATTGACCGAAACATTCATGGCGTTGACGGCCGGTGACAGGGAGATTGGCACTACATACCGCAGGTACACTCTGAACGTCCATTCAAAATCACTATCGGGCGTGAATTCCATCAGGGTGCGGATACTGTCGGAAACACGAACCGTTATGTATTCACCGGTTTCAAAGTATAGGAATGGGCGAAATGTCATGGTTCGGGAAACGCTGTCATACACAATTGCGCCGGGGTATTTCCCGTTGACGTTTCCAGTCACACTAACAGTTGCACTCACCAGGGTTGCCGGATCGATATCAGTGTTGAAAGTCGCAGTGATCAGAATGTTGGCCGGGACGCCCACACCGTCGGCGGCGGGAAAGACGGAAACAACTTCCGGCACCTTTGCCATCACCAGAAAGGTCCAGGAAAATGCTCTCTTCAGCCGCGTCCCTTGTGATGAGCGAATGTCCGTCGATAGTACAACGGTCACTTCCTCGCCGGAAGTAAATTCATTATCAGTGTAAAAGGCCGCCGTTTTCAGGATATCATCATAATCAATTGATCCCTCATGGATGCCGGATATACTCCCGGTCACGCTAAAAGTGGTTTCGTCCAACGTACCGGGGTCAACCTTCTCGCTGAAGGTTACCTTAACGCCGACATCAAGTGGAACCAGTATCTCACGGTGAGTCGGGATACCGCCAACCACCCGGAAATCCTGACGGAGAGAAGCACTGTTATTTAGACGCCGGTTGTATCGCCAGAAGGGAACGGTCACGGTACCGGAGTTGAATTCGCTGTCGCGAAACTCAATAAAAACAAGGTTACCTTCGGTGGTTGTCATTAACAGATCAGTCAGGCCATCTGCGTCGATATCACCCACCGCTACTCCATTCCTCAGAGCATGAGCCATTATCTCCAGATCAGTCTCGACCACAAGCGGCCATCCTGATTTTAACATACCACCCGGTCCCCAGGCCAGGAGGCGTTCCTGAGGAAATGTGAAAAAAGCATCCGATGATGCATACGCAACAAGTTCGGACTCCCCATCGCCGTCAATATCTGCCATGACGGGTGATTTAAGGATAGCGGGATTGGGCGTGATGGCGAAAATCGCCGAGGTGGTATCAATCCCGTAGGCGTGCCCGTCGGTATGCCAGGCGTAAACATAGCCGTATTCAAGATCAAACACGGTCATGAAATATACAGGGCCGCCGCCGCCAATATCCCCGAAAACCGGTTCCGATGGAATTAAAAAATTCCCGATTCCGGTTTCATGAGGCCAGCCCTCAATGAGGCTGAGGCTTTCATCGAAAGCATAAACCAGGTATTCTCCGTTAAATCCGGTGAAACTCCCCAGCACAATCAGTTCGTTTTTATCGTCGCCGTCAATGTCTGCCGCCGACATGCTCAACGCGCGAAACTGCCGGTTAAAATCCATCCGCATGTCAAATGTATCCGTGATCGTCCCTGACAGGTCGGCTTTAAAAACGCGGCTGTTGGCCATATACAATTCATCGACACCGTCGCCGTTAATATCAGCCGGAAGGTAGTCGTAAAAATTCGACCCGGAATATGCAAGGACGACCGGCACCATCATTCTGAATGAACCGTCGCTGTTATAAATATAATAGTCGGCCCTATCCCCGCCCGGATAATAATGTATCTCATCCCGGTTATCCCCGTCTATATCCCTGAGAAAAATCATGGGGAGATGGAACTCATCACCATGGCTTATTTCATTAATATCCGGAAGCCCTGGAGTCGCGGTTTCAAACGACCGCTCGCTTGAGGGGAAACCGATTATGGTTCCCGAATTATCGACTGCCACAAGATCGTCACAACCGTCACCGTCAAGATCACCCACCACGACCGGTACCTGGACTGAATGCGTCCCGACGACATCAGGTATTCCCGATACTCCGGGAGTACCGTCGAGATTATAGAATTTAATCCCTTCTTCAGTGCCAACCACTATTTCATTTACACCATCGGCGTCAAAGTCTCCATAATTGGCCACGATGGCCGGAGCCGATGTATTCAGGGACACTTTCCAGCCATCGTCCCCTGAAAAAAACGACCGGATAAATACCGGAATCGACACGGTTGCCTCCGGCCCGGAGCCGGAAAAGACTGTCAAACGCAGTCTGTACCAACCGTCGGTCATTGCTCCCAAGTTCCACTCGGCCAGTTTCCGGTTGACAATCGGCATGCCGGATTCGGTAATCGTTGTCCATTCCGATGGTACCATACCGCTTCCATATTCAAGGATATATGATGCGAAATCCGGGCACGTGGCCGATCCGATTATCTCTGTCCAGGATACTATCGTGTCATTGGCCGCCGGACTGAAAATATCCGCTACCGATATATTGGTCAAAGCCAGACTGACCATCGACTCATTGCTTTCGCCGACCCGGAGCCGCAGGGTATAGCGCCCGTTCAACTCATCGGTATCCCACTGGCCGAGGATACCATCGGTGACAGGGGTGGCCGAAGATGTGATTTCCGTCCAAACATCAGGTTGATCGCCTAATCCGTATTCAAGAATATAACCGTCGAATTCCACACCATCGGCCATGCCCGTTATATCAATCACTCCGGCCACAAGCTGATTGGGAGACGGCCACGCAATTTTCGCTCTTATCCCGGGCGTTCCCATAAGGGCTCTATCAAGATTGACCCTTCCTGCCCCGCTGTATATATCCGGGCCGACAAGATTATCACCGGTTCCGTAAGGATCGATAATATCCTCGGCCGTCTGCTCAAGAATCTCCCCGGTTCTCAGGGGTGTCAACCCCGGCGAGACACTCCGCATATAGGCCGCCGTCCCGGCCACATGCGGGCAGGCCATACTTGTTCCGGAAGCGATGAAATACATGCTGTCGATAATATGCACCCCCGGCTCTTCACTGGCGGCGTATAAATCGGTGGTATTGGCGCGAAGCGATAAAATGGACAGCCCCGGCGCGACTATATTCAAATGATTTCCATACGTCGAAAAGGAGGTTACTTCGTCAGTACTCGAGGTGGCTCCGACCGTAATTACACCGGAATACGATGCCGGGTAATTGTACATTTCAATTCCATTATTGCCCGATGCCGCACAGAGAATAATACCTTTGGATCGCGCATACGAGAGAGCTTCTTCCACAATCGGAAGGGGCCAGGGCGAGCCCCAGCTCATATTTATAACATCGGCGCCGTTATCGGCGGCATAAAGAACCGCCCTGGCCGCCACCGAGGCCTGCATAAACGGAAATATTTTAAGGGCCATAATCCGGATATTGTCACCTATACCGGCGACACCTATTCCGTTGCCTGCGACCGCCGCGAC
>DAOWOO010000167.1 GCA_030642025.1 Candidatus Zixiibacteriota bacterium
CCGGCTCAATTTTACCGATATTCTCGGAAGACTCAAGGGGATGTCGATTACCCGCTCCGAAATCGAGGGAATACTTGAGCGCGGGCAAGGATTTGACGGTTCGTCGATTGAAGGATTCGTGCGTATCGAGGAGCCCGATCTTATGGCTGTGCCTGACCTGAGAACTTTCCGGATTATCCCGTGGGATATCGGCGGTGAGCGGGCGGCCATGCTCTTTTGTGATATCTACCATACCGATGGTACCCCGTATGAGGGCGATCCGCGATATGTTCTTAAAAAAATGCTGGCCAAAGTTAAAAAGAAGGGCTGGACATGTTATCTGGGGCCGGAACTTGAATATTTTTATTTCGAAAATGACGAGACACCCGATTTTCTTGATAGCGGGGGATATTTCGATTATCTGGCCGTCGATATTGGTACCGAGGTCTGTAAAAAAACGACATCAGCTCTGGAATTGATGGGTATTCCGGTTGAATGTTCTCACCATGAAGTGGCCCCCAGCCAGCAGGAGATAGATCTCAAATACCAGGAAGCGCTGGTAATGGCCGATTTTACGCAGATTTATAAAATGGTAGTTAAGGAAATCGCCGGTGAGAATGACATTTATGCCTCGTTTATGCCCAAGCCGATTTACGGCCAGAATGGGTCGGGTATGCATACCCATATGTCGCTTTTCAACGGTGGGAAAAATCTGTTTTTCGATAAAAAAGCTGAATATCATCTGTCCGGTATGGCTCGGCATTTCCTGGCTGGTATACTGAAACATATTAAGGAATTTACACTAATTTGTAATCAGTGGGTGAATTCTTACAAGCGGCTGGTGGTTGGATATGAGGCTCCGGTGTATATCTCGTGGGGACGGCGCAATCGATCCAGCCTGGTAAGGGTGCCGATGTTTAATATCGGACGCGAGGAATCAATGCGTATCGAGCTTCGTTCGCCCGACCCGGCCTGCAATCCGTATCTGGCCTTTGCCTGTATGCTGGCCGCCGGACTGGACGGGATGGAAAATGAGTACCCGCTGCCTGATGCCATTGAGGAAAATATATTTACCATGTCACTTGAAAAGCGGGAAGAGTTAAATATTGATTCCCTGCCCAATTCGCTTGAAAATGCAATAGCCGAAGCGGAAAAGTCCGAGCTGGTCAGGGAAACGCTCGGCGACCATATCTTCAAGAAGCTTATTGCCAATAAGAAAGTTGAATGGGATGAATACCGCATGCATGTCAGCGCATATGAAGTGGATAAATACCTGCCGTTTCTTTAGACATGCATTAAAAGTATATCGATGCCGGCGCGGCAATTATATATGCAAAACCATTATGGATCAATTGGGTGTCGGTTCGTCACCCGAGATTAAAAAACCCTTGTCGTTTCAGTCTGTCCGGCAGTTGAAATGATTGATGGAATAGAATATGCCGTACTTTAATTCGGGCAATATTAAAATCTTTTACGAAAATTACGGGCAGGGCGACCCTGTAATTCTTTTGCATGGTTTTTCCATCGACCACC
This sequence comes from Candidatus Zixiibacteriota bacterium, assembly GCA_030642025.1. GTDB lineage: Bacteria > Zixibacteria > MSB-5A5 > GN15 > PGXB01 > DAOWOO01. The sequence goes on from DAOWOO010000167.1 coordinate 1,513, forward strand.
GTATGTGGGAATATCAGAAAGATAGGCTCGCCGGATTTTATCGTGTTATTACTCCCGATGCGCGCGGTCATGGGAAATCTGACGCTCCCCGAACAGGATATGCTCGCGAGGATCGGGTAATTGATCTCTTGAACCTGATAGATTATCTGGGTCTTGAAAAAATACACCTGGTGGGGATGTCAATGGGCGGCGGCGACGCCCTGGCGTATGCCATAGATTATCAGGAAAAACTTATATCATTGACTCTGATAGGCACGGTTGCATCAGGGTGGAAACCGTCGAAAAAATTCCATGATTTCGCCCCTCTGGCTCAGGATTCCGGAATTGAGAAAGCCAGAAAGGCTTATGTCAAATCAAGTCTTTCATATTACCGGGATCGCAAACCGGCCGTGAGGGAAAAGCTTGAAGCGATGATGAATAGTTTCAGCGGCGCACCCTGGCTCGATCCGATGAAGGGTAAGTATCTCAAGCGAGATGATCTTAAACTGGCCGGTAAGGTGTCGGCGCCCACCCTATTAATGGTTGGCAAAAGGGATATCTTTTTTACGCCGCTGGCCAATCGGCTTCGGGATTTAATCCCGGACTCTGAACTTGTAATTATTCCCGGTGCCGGACATGTGGTCAATATGGAAGCCCCTGATCTTTTCAATGAACGCTTGCTACGGTTTCTAAAAAGGGTTTCCTGAATATAGTTTCGTCGGCTGGCGACGGAATATCTTGAAAAAGTGCTTGCGGATAATCGGGACGATCATAAACTGTAGTTTTTGGAAGGAGCCTGAGGGAGAAATGGAATGAGTAATCCGGCCAAAGTCGCCGTTTTCGTGTCCGGCGGTGGTTCCAATTTACAGTCATTGATAAATGCGTCAAAATCAGGGAATCTGGCGGCCCGGATTGTTCTGGTTATCTCGAACCGCGATGACGCATACGGTCTTGAACGTGCCCGGCGGGAAGGAATTGATACCTTTGTATATAATGTGAAAAAATATCCTGACCGAGCAGCGGCGCATAAAGATCTTATGGAGGTTATTGAACATTATGATATCGAATATATTGCCCTGGCCGGCTATCTCAAGCTGATACCGAAGCCTTTGATTCGGAAATATGCCGATAAAATCACCAATGTTCATCCGGCGCTGTTACCTAAATATGGCGGCAAGGGGATGTACGGGCATCGTGTCCACGAAGCCGTTTTGAAGGCGGGTGATACCGAATCAGGAGCGACAATTCATATCGTCGATGAGATATATGACAACGGCAAGATTCTCATGCAGAAAAAAGTCCCGGTTAATTCTGACGATACCCCCGACACTTTAGCCGCCAGAGTTCTGAAAGTGGAACATGAGATTTATCCGATAGCGCTTAACAATCTTATAACAGGGAAATACCAATGACAGATATATCGGTATTACAGACGGATATAAAAGAATACCCGCTTTTTGCGCGCGGCAAGGTTCGCGATGTTTATAATCTCAATGACAAACTTCTGATTGTCTCCACTGACCGGGTGTCGGCCTTCGACGTGGTTCTGCCCAACGGCTTGCCGGGTAAAGGGAAGATACTGACGGCCATGTCGCTTTTCTGGTTTGACTTTCTAAAGGACATCATCGAATCGCACCTGGTGACGGCCAATATTGATGAATTTCCAACCGACCTGCATAAGTATCGCGAAATTCTCGAAGGGCGGACCATGCTGGTGTATAAGGCCAAACGAGTCGATATTGAGGCTATCGTTCGCGGATATATTTCCGGTTCGATGTGGAAAGAACTGGTGGCGGCCAGAAAAAGCGGCTCCAACGAAGTTCACGGTTTTTATTTCGATCCGGCGCTGGTTGAATCGGACAAACTTCCGGAGCCGATTTTCACACCGTCAACCAAGGCCGAGGAAGGCCACGACGAGAATATATCATTTGAGCAAATGGCTGAACTGGTCGGTAAGGAAACCGCCGAGCTTTGTCGTGACAGATCTTTGGCCATTTACACCAGGGCGGCTGATTATGCCCTCACAAGAGGGATTATCCTGGCCGATACCAAGTTTGAATTCGGTTATTTTGACGGACGCTTTATCCTGATTGATGAGGTGCTCTCGCCTGATTCATCGCGATTCTGGCCGGTCGACAGGTACGAGCCGGGTCGAGGACAGCCCTCATTTGACAAACAGTTTATTCGCGATTATCTTGGTAGAATCGATTGGGATAAAACTCCTCCGGGCCCGAAACTCCCGGATGATATAGTGGAAAAATCGGTCGCCCGTTACGCCGAGGCGGCCAGGATGTTAATGGGGAAACAGGTATGAGCGATAAGATAAAAATTAAACGGGTGCTGGTTTCGGTCTCGGATAAATCCGGCCTTATAGAGTTTGCCCGCGCCCTGTCCGAATTCGGAGTGGAGATTATATCGACCGGCGGAACGCTGGCCGCGATGAAAAAAGAGGGTGTGCAGGCAGTGTCGGTTTCAACCTTTACCGGGGCTCCCGAGATTCTGGGCGGCCGAGTCAAAACCCTGCATCCTAAAATTCATGCCGGAATACTCGCCCGGCGAAACAACGAAGAAGACCTGGCCGAGCTCCAGCATCAAGAATACAAGATGATCGACATGGTTGTTGTCAATCTCTATCCGTTTGAAGAAACGGTGAAAAATCCCTCATCAACTGATAAAGATATTATAGAGAATATCGACATCGGCGGACCGACCATGGTTCGCGCCGCTGCCAAGAACTTTTCCGGAGTGGCAGTTGTTACCCGTCCGAATGATTATAGTTCGATCATAGAGGAACTGAAAAAGAATGACGGCGCTCTGGGGCTGGAATTCAGGTGGCAATTGGCAGGGAAGGCATTTGATCTTACCAATAAATATGACGGCGCCATATCGCGATATTTCAGTGCCGGCGGGGGAAAAGATGAGTCCCAACTGTCCGAACAGCTTCAGCAATCATTCAGCCTGAAACAGTCATTGCGGTACGGCGAAAACCCGCATCAGCAGGCGTCGTTTTATTTTAATGAAACTTTTACCGGGCCAACTCTGGCCAATGCCGAAGTGCTCTCCGGTAAGGAATTGTCATACAATAACATCTCCGATCTCGATGCCTGCCTGGACATGCTTCTGGATTTCGACCAGCCGTTTGCCTGTGTTTTGAAACATGCCAACCCTTGCGGGGCGGCGGTGGGAGGGACCATTGCCGATGCTTACCGCG
>DAOWOO010000278.1 GCA_030642025.1 Candidatus Zixiibacteriota bacterium
GTCATGCCGCGCCCGGGATGACGGAGCGCAATCGGATTATGTACGGCCCCGGCGGGCATGTATATATTTATTTCATTTACGGAATGTATCACTGCCTGAACGTGGTAACGGAAGCCGAGGGTCTCCCTGCCGCCGTTCTGATTCGCGGCGGAGAGCCGGTTGAGGGCGTCGATATCATGAGAAAAAGATTTGACAATCAGCGGAAAAATCTGCTTACCAACGGTCCCGGCAAATTGTGTAAAGCATTCGGTTTAACCAGAGATCAGAACGGTCTTGATTTAACCGGCGGCAGGCTGTATCTTGAAGATCGCGGTTATCAGCCTGATGTTATAGAGAGTTCGGAACGAATCGGTATAAAGGTCGGACTTGATAAAATGTGGCGGTTTTATGAAAAGTCTTCACCATTTATATCCGGCAAAAAAGGAAATAACAGTCAGGAATAAATTTCGGAGAATGATCTATGGCGGAGCAAGAACGTCTTAAATCGATAACTATTTCGATATCGACATTTGAAAATGCCATGAAGCAGTTTGACCGGGCGGCGGCTCGGTTGAATGTTGATCCCGGCCTTATGGGATTTTTAAAGCAACCTCGCCGAAGTAATACTGTAAAACTGCCGGTTCGGATGGATGACGGCAGTTTTCAGATGTTTACCGGTTACCGGGTACAGCATTCGATTGTCCGCGGTCCGGCCAAAGGCGGTAAAAAATATCATCCCAATGTCACCCTTGATGAAGTCCAGGCTTTTGAGTGGGTGCAGGACAAGATGGGCTATTTCTGGACGGAAGAAGATGTCAATGCCCGTCTGAAACGGTTTATGGTCAGCGCCTTTAATGATATTCTAAAGGTCGCCAAAGATAATGATGTTCATATGCGGATAGCGGCCTTCATGGTCGGTATTCAGCGGGTTGCCGACGTGGTAATGCTTCGCGGCATATATGCATAGGATGAATTAATGGAATCACTCTTCAGTCCCGATTTTTTAAGAAAGGCTCTGATTGCCGCCCCGGCAATTCTGTTCTCGCTGACCGTGCATGAATTCTTTCATGCATACACAGCTATGCGTTTCGGTGATACCACCGCCCGCGATGCCGGTCGGCTGACTTTGAACCCAATGGCGCATCTTGATTTTTTCGGAACCCTGATGATGTTCTTATCTGGGTTTCATTTCGGCTGGGCCAAACCGGTGCCGGTTAATCCTTACAATTTGCGAAACCCTCGCGTGGCTGATTTTTGGATTTCGGCGGCAGGACCTCTGTCAAATTTGGGCCTGGCTGTTATTTTCGGGGTGCTCTTTCGGATTGTTGTAAGCGGCAGTTTTTCACTGCCGATCGCTGTGGTACATTTTTTCCTGATCGGTGTGATAATAAACGTATCTCTGGCCCTTTTTAATTTGATCCCTCTGTTTCCACTGGACGGCTCTCACATGCTTAAAAGCATACTTCCGGCTGAGTATGAACTCAAGCTGATTGAATTCGACCGCTTTGCTCCGTTTGTCCTGATGATTATGATCCTGTTCGGCGGTTTCTGGATTATTCTTGGTCCGTTTATTTCAGTTATTGTCAATTTTATACTGGGGGTGGGTTATTTTTAGCAGGGTATGTAGCATGAAGATTATACCCATTATCGGTGTCGTTACCATAACCCTGATCGCTTTAGCCTCGTGTACTCCCGCCAATCGTAAAAGAGCGCTGACCGGGCGCGAGGCGGCAGTTTCAAACCTTGAGCCGGGCAAAGGCGACGCCTATCTTTTTGATGTCAAGGTCAAGCATCGGGGCAAAAAACGCTCGACAAGGCTTGATATTTACAGCACCCGGGATTCGATCAGCTTTTTCGCCCGCGCTTATCTGGGTAAGGGTGTCATGAAAGTCTTGATTGTACATGATTCTGTAACGATCTATTTTCCGACGGAAAAACAATATTTCGCCGGAAAACTGAGTAATCTTATCGGCAATAAATGCGCCGTTAGATTTCCGGCCGAAAAGTTGATTATCGAGCTTTTTCATAAAACTCCGGTTGAGATCAGCGACAGTTCCAAAAGTTTCTATGTCAATGTCGTCAAGGAGAGCTCCGATGATTTGCATTACCGGTTGATTTCGAGGGAGTGCGATGAAACCGTTGATATTCGCTACGAAAGAAAAGATGAAAGGTACGTGCCATACCGTATTTTATATGAACGCAATGACGGCTCTTTCAAACTGGATGCTCGACGGCGACAATCGCGTTTGAACATTACGATTCCTGCCGAAAAATTCCGAATTTCCATTCCCGAGGGGACAGATCGGATATACCCGTAAATCTCCCGCAATGGTTGACATCCTGACTATCGAGATACTATCTTTCATTTTAATGTTGGATATGGACTGTCAAATATGAATCTGCTTAAAAGAACACTGGCGTGCCTGAAGCCGTACTGGAAGCATATTGTCGTGGCATCGTCATCGGCGGCGATTCATGCCGTTCTGGCCGGCATGTTTGTCTGGATGGCGGGACCGCTTCTGATGACCCTCTTCGCTGTCAGCGATATGCCCCTTCCAACCGTGGAACCGTCGGCACAGATTGAAACAATTTCCGAAAATCCCGATAATGGCTCTGATTCACTGGCATCGCAGGTGCTGTCGGAGCGCTTCAAACCAGACCTCGACTTTCTGGTAACCACGAAAAATCGTCTTAAGGAGAACGTTAATAAGCTGGTAATGGGCGACACCCGAAGGGAAACCCTGGCCAATTTCTGCTGGTTGATAATCGGCATCGCGGTAATATCGAATTTCTTTTTATATCTACAGGGCTTTTTCATGGCTTTTGTTCAGCAGTCGGTGATCCGGGATTTTCGCAATCGCCTGTTTGAGAAATATCAGCTTTTATCGCTGGGGTACTTTCACCGCAAGCGAACCGGACAATTGATCTCACGGGTGACCAATGATGTCCTGGTCCTAAACGAAACGATTGATCTTGGTTTTAATCGTTTAATTACCGATTCCCTGACTGTTATTCTCCTCGGCGGATTCCTGATTCTTCTATCATGGAAGCTGACTCTGCTGGCGGCGCTGGTTTTGCCGCTGGTTTTCGGGTTTATCTATGTGATGGGCAAAAAACTACGCAAGTACTCCATGCGCACTCAGGAAAAGATGGCCGATGTCAATTCGGTTCTGGAAGAAACCGTCTCCAATATACGTATCGTTAAGGGGTACGCTATGGAGAAGTTTGAGATCGCCAGGTTCTTCAGGGCCACCCAGGAGTACTTTCGTTCGCTGGTCAGGATGACGCGAATCAGGCATCTGGCCAGTCCGGTCAACGATATTCTAGTAATCTCAGCCGGGATATTGATACTCCTTTTCGCCGGGGTCAGGATTCTTGAAGGGACAGGAGAA
>DAOWOO010000273.1 GCA_030642025.1 Candidatus Zixiibacteriota bacterium
CGGGAGATGAGCGTTTAATTAATATGAAACATGGAATTTGTAAGTTTCACCCCGGTAACGGGTTAAATTTTATCTTGACAGTTTTGACAAAAAGGATAAGTTTAACAACTTACGAAGCAGTCATGGTTTATTTAATATATAAGGAGATCCGGAAATGTATGCAGTTTTTGAATCAGGCGGCTTGCAGTTTAACGGTGAAGAAGGCGCTGTTGTAAAGATCCCTCACTTACAGGCGGAACCCGGTGATACGATTTCTCTGGACAAAGTTCTCATGGTGAAAGATGGTGAGCAGTCGCACGTGGGCAAACCGTATCTCGATGCGGCCAGAGTTGAAGCGGAAATCCTGAACCAGGGTCACGCGGACAAAATTACAGTGTATAAATTTAAGAAACGCAAAAAATACCGCCGGACCAAAGGGCATCGTCAGCAATTTACGGAAATCAAAATCAAGAAAATCATCTCTCCGGAAAATTGAAGACCGTGAAAAAATCGCTGATAAACATGGGGCCGGAATCCGCCGTATTCCGGTCTTTTCATATATGGGTATACCTTGCCTTACTGGGCATACTGCTTGTTTCACCGGTCAAGTCCCAGACCTATAATATAGTCAAGGTTGAAGTCGAAGGAAACCGGATTTCTTCCACGAGTCTCATACTTTCCGTAGCGGCTATAAATCCCGGCGATCCGGTAACGCCGACCACCGTACCTGAAGCTGTAAAGAGGCTCTACCGGCTGGGATTTTTTGAGGATATCCAGGTTGACGCCGAGGAAGTCACCGGCGGGATAAGTATTGTAATCAGGGTCAAGGAACTCCCCAAGCTTGCCGGGCTGGAATTTAAAGGAAACAAAAAGATCGAAACGGATGACCTGGAGGATGAACTTAACCTGGCTGTCGGCCGTTACCTTTCGCCTAACCTTATAATTGAGAAGAAAAACGCCATTCTCGACAAATACGGCGAAAAGGGCTATTTTCTTGTCAAAGTTGACCACGAATTGAAATACAGCTTCGATTCCACCGGTGCGACTCTGACATTCATTATTAATGAGGGTTCCAAGATTAAAGTAGAAGAAGTTGTCCTTACCGGCGCAGTGGAAAACAAACCGGAGAAAATTATAGGCAAGATGCGTAACCGCAAACGAGGCTTTTTGAAATCATCCGATTTTGACAAGGAGAAATACCCCGAAGACCTGGACAAGATCATCGGCTATCTCCATATAAAAGGTTACATGGACGCATATCTCAAGTCCGATTCGATCGCCATCGACAGCATGCGTAACCGGATGACCATATATCTCGATATCTATGAGGGTCCGCGCTACTATTTTGGCGCCACCAACTGGACAGGGAATGAGGTATTGGAGCCGGAAATTCTCAACCGGGCTTTGAAATACAAGGAAGGCGATGTATTCAACAGCGAGAAATTCGATGAGTCGGTCTATGAGATATATTTCATGTATCAGGAAAAGGGGCATCTTCACGCCAATATAATCGACGAATTAAAAACCCGCGACAGCCTCATAGATATCACGTTCGATATTGTGGAGGGTCTCCCCTCAAAAGTCAACCTGGTGCAAATTACCGGAAATACCAAGACGAGGGAAAAAGTAATCCGCCGTGAAATGTCGCTCCGCCCGGGGCAGGTATTTCATAAATCCTACCTGATGCGTTCGTTGCGCGATATTATGCAATTGAATTTCTTTGATAATGTTGAGCCGGATATTATCGATCTTCCGTCAGGCGATATTGATGTTACGGTCAAGGTAACCGAAAAGCAAACCGGTCAGATATCGGCCGGAGCCGGTTATTCGGGGCAGGACAAATTTGTGGGGACATTCGGTATGGGCATCCCCAATTTCCGGGGAATGGGACAGAACCTGTCATTTAACATTGATATAGGAAGCCGCCGTAACTCCTACTCGGTTTCGTTCACCGAACCGTGGATGTTCGGCACCCCTACCCTGCTCGGAACTGACCTGTATTACACCAACCGCCGATGGTATGATGATTACACCGAAGGCCGCCGCGGTGCATCGGTCAAACTCGGCCGCAGGCTGCGCTGGCCGGATAATTATTTCCGGGTATATATGCGCTACCGTCTGGAGAACGACCGTTTCTATGATTTCGACGATTCCTATGTTATCGGTAATTCAGGATTGATAAGAAATATTTACCCCACGGACACCGGGCTTGACACCCTTAATTTGGCAGGTGAGCCTCTTATGGGTACACTTTTAAGGTTTAATGAGGAATGGTTTACATCATCGAGCCTGCAGTTCACCATCACCCGCGACAATCGGAACCTTCCGGAATTTGCCACCTCGGGTTCGACAATATCATACTCGCTGGAGACGGTCGGCAACTGGCTGGGTGGTTACTGGGAATACCAAAAGCATATTTTTTCGATATCAAAATTCGTTACGCCTTTCTGGAAATTTACTCTGGCCGGTAAAGCCTCTTTCGGTTATATCCATGCAACTGATGGTGATGATAAGATTCTCGAATTCGACCGCTTCTCCCCCGGCGGAACCGGCTATGACGGCACAGTCAGAGGATACGATGATGGTTCCCTGACACCGGATTCCACCCAGGAAATCACCGTAACCGAAATTATGTATGCCGATGCAGAGATGCAAAACCCGATTGATACAACTTATGATACTCGGACATCCAAGGTAAGAGTTCGCGGTAAATATATGTTCGTGGGCAATCTGGAATTGCAGATACCGCTGATGGAAAACCAGTTTTATACTTTGCTGTTTCTGGATGCTGGCAATTCCTGGCTGGATAAAAGCGATATCAAGCCGAACCGCATCTATCGCGGATACGGTTTCGGTTTCAGGCTGATGGTTCCCGGACTGGGTACAATCGGGTTTGATTTCGGCTATCCGCTGGATGATCGGAGCGGACAGGATAGAAGTTGGAAGCCACATTTCCAAATCGGCACCACATTCAGATAATGGTTGGGAAACAAGTATTGTAATATCTGTTAAGGAGTACTGTAATGCAAAGAAAACATGTTTTTATTATCGCGGCATTGATGTTTTTCGGGCTGGGTCTTCTGGCCTCCAGCGGTCAGGCGCAAATCGGCAAGTACGGCTATGTTGATTCGGACAGGATTTTTTCCAGCTACAAGGATTGGGTTAAAGCACAGGAAGAATTCAATACCGAGTACAAAGCCTGGGATGATGAGGCGCGCGATATGCAGAAAGGACTCGATGAGTTAATTGATGAGTTCGAAAAGCAGAAGACAATCCTCTCGACGGATAAGCGTAAAGAGCGCGAGGCCGCCATTGACGCCAAACGCCAGGCGCTGGATGCCTACACCAAGCAGATATTCGGACCCCAGGGCGAGGCTGAAAGACGTAATGCAACCATGGTCAGGCCGTTGCTTGAAAAAATCAATATGGCCATTGAGCAGGTGGCCACCGA
>DAOWOO010000335.1 GCA_030642025.1 Candidatus Zixiibacteriota bacterium
ACAGGCTGTCAGGGCTGGTGGTGGAACAGGGCGCCTCATGCTCATTCTATGCCGGTATGGACCGTAAACTGATTTCCGGCGATTTTACCCGTCTGGGTGTGGAAGTGATGCTTTCCGGAGTGGCCATGTCGCTGGCCGAGGAGATAATCAAGCCTGAAGAGAGCTCCGAGGAAGATTAATCCCCGATCAAACCATGGTTTTCTTACTCGAAAATGAGTCAATAAAGTCAGATAAAGCCAGCGCCACTTCCGAAGCCTTCTGGAAACGGTCCTCCGGTTTTTTGCACAATGCCCTTTCGATAACCCTATCAAACAGATTCGGTATCGACTTATTAATTGTCGATGGCGGTTCCGGTTCGGTATTTATAATACTATAAATCAATGACGTCAAATTTTCTCCCTTGAATGGCCGGCGGTGCAGTATCATCTCGTACATCATGACCCCAAGGCTGAATATATCTGTCCGGTGATCAACCGGCTGACCCTGTAATTGCTCCGGCGATATATAATTGGGGGTCCCCATAGCGATACCGGTGCGGGTCATAGACGAGGAATCAATCCGGGCGATACCGAAATCCATGACCTTCACCTTGTAATCGCTCAGAACCATGATATTGGCCGGTTTGATATCGCGATGAACAATTCCCTGTTCATGGGCATATTCAAGGGCGCTGCATACTTGCGTGATAATCTGCGCGATTATCTTATAATTGAATTTAACTTTCTTGCGAATCATGTCTTCGAGCGTTTGTCCTTCGAGGTATTCCATGGCGATATAGCTTAAGGTTCCCTCGGTACCCATATCATACACCGTGACAATATTCGGGTGTGAAAGTTTGCCCGCCGCCTGCGCTTCGCGGAACAAACGTTCTCTGAGCTCATCCTGTTCTTCGGGATCGTTTACAAAGTCGAGACGAATGGTTTTCAGGGCCACATTTCGGTTGATAGCCGGGTCGACACCTTTGTAAACTGTGCCCATGGCACCCTGGCCGAGAATATCCAGAACCTGGTAGCGGCCGAGGTTTTTAAGCTTGCCACTGTCGCCGGGGCCGAATTGCGCTACTGTTTGAGAAGACTCCTGCTTATCGGGGCGGATTTTGTTGTCAAGTTTGACAGCGTTGTACTCAATGACCGCCTCCGGCGGTGATACCGGCGTCGGTGCTTGCGGCTGTCGTTGATCTGGTTGCGGCGGGATACTCTGCTTGGGAGTTAGGGCTTCCGTTCTTTCTTCCTGATCGGTTCCGGCGGCTGTTGTTTTCTCAAATTCCCGGGCATCCTGACCTGTCATGGCGGAAGTATCGGGTGTAACCGTTCCGGCTTTTTCTCTGATCTGCCAGGCTCTCATTGAGGGCGCCGGGCGTTCATTACGGGCCAGTGTCTCGTCAAACTTGTCAATCCTCGGCGGCCGAGATGCTCCCTTGGCTTTAACAGGGCTGTCCGAAAATCGGGACATGAACTCATTGTCGAGGAAGGGACAGGCCAGAAGCAGTAGAAACAGTTCCAATGCCATATACAGCGATCGCGTTACAATCTGGTATGAATTAAACAAAATGAAATTCAGATTAATCAGGAGAAACAGGCTTCCAAAAAGTATGATAATTCGATACATTAATGACACTCGCGGAAGAATGAAGGCAAACATCCCGCCAAGAGCAAACAATACCAACAGGTCAGTGCCGTGATTATTGTCATATCTCTTTATGAAATTCCCATGAATGATATTCTCAATTACATTGGCGGTCTGTTCCTGTTCCCACATCGCCGGCGATACCGGTGTTCTATGTCTTTCGGTCAGGGATTCGGTCTGAAGAGAAATGATAACCATTTTATCTTTAAAAACGGTAAATTTGACCGATTCATTGAGAACATCGGCCGCGGAAAAGTGCACAAATGACTGCCCGGGCGTGTTGTAATTGATAAACATCCGGACCTGATCGTTAATTGGAATCGACTTTGAGCCGATTATTATTTTTTCGCCCTCGTGGACGGTTATCAAATTGGGTTTTATTCTCAGAAAATTGGCCGCGGCCATAAGGGATATCGACGGATAATAGTACCCCTCGTAATACATTATCAACGATTCCCAGCGAAGTTGGCGATCATCGTCATAGGCGTTGTAACGGAAGCCAAGCCCTGCCGATTGGGCGCATAATTCTTTGGGCGGCAGATATGTTTTTTTAACCAGGACGCCGGATTTTTCGCTTAGAATTCCCAGTTCGTTATCAATCGAGAGAGCATTGTGATATAACCATTCCGGCATCGATACGCGTGAGGATTGGAATTCGGCGCGACCGATTTCATACGGCAGGATGACATTTTTAACCCATGACATTTGCCCGGCGAGAATCTCGGTGTAGCCGGACGTGTCCTCATCCGTACTCGGCTCAAAAGGGATATCCAAAAGAACTGTCCTTGGTCCGCCACTGCCGACAGCGGCCAGCAGATCGGCAATCTGATCGCGGTGCCACGGCCATTCCCCGAATTTTGACAGAGTGGGCTTGTCAATGGCAATCAGCACAATATCGCCATGCTTTGTTTCATCGCCTCGGAATGAATAAAGCACATCTCCGATTTTTCTCTCAAGGTTGACCAGCGGCGAGAAATCATTGATATAAAGCGCCACCACCAGTATTGAGATTAAAAGACAGAGAATATATGACGAGTATTTTTGCATCATCGGTTTTGTCTACACTCCTTTAGCCAGTCGCGTAATCAGGAAATCCGGCAGGCAGGCCTTTTCCATTTTTTTCTGGGCCTTGGCGATATCATATTCCACCCGTCGATAGTTTACTTCGCGTGTATCAGTGTTGAATATTACATAACATGCTCGGGGATCATTGTCCCTCGGCTGGCCGATTGAGCCTACGTTAATGATAAATCTTTTCTCAGGTATGCAGAA
>DAOWOO010000202.1 GCA_030642025.1 Candidatus Zixiibacteriota bacterium
AACCGGTGTAGCGGCAAGTGCCCTGAGAGCGATAATCCCGTCGATTGTCCTGGCCCTGATCTTCTTGATTGCCGGGGCGGTTCCGGTCAACAGACTCTGGGGGATAAACCACCTCCAGTACTTTCCGATCTTTGTCTGGTTTATTTATGCCACGCTATTCTGCATTGCCGTTATTCCGCCGATGGCAAAAAGACTACAGTCTGTTGTCAGCGGTTTTACAGGCGCATTTAACAGATTTCCCTTAATTGTCAGAATTGCACTGGTCGCAATTATTTCAGGATCAGTATTTTACTTGCTGAGAGTGAATGTCCATTCGCTTGGCGATGGTTATTTGCGAATTTACCAAATAGAGAAAGGCATCACCTTCCTTCATACCGAACCGCTTGATTTTTCACTTCATGTCTGTTTGTTTAAATTTTTAAACCTGTTCGGTCAGGTGTCAGGAGAGTCAACCTATGTAATTTTCAGTATTATCTGCGGAATCCTGTTTGTGTCGGCGGTTGTATTTCTAAAACTTCCCGCGCCGATTGGCGGAACCACCGGCTCCTTTATCAAGTTCTCCGTAATTACCTTTGGCGGTCTGCAACTGTTTTTCGGGTATGTGGAATCATATTCGCTCTTCTACCCGTCCGTCCTTTTTTATATGCTTCTGGCCGCACGGTTTCTTATTACCGGGCGGGGGATAATGGCGACATCAATCGTATTCTGTATTGCGATGGCCTCACATATGGCCGGGATATTCTACATACCGACATTTCTTTATCTTATTTATCATAGTTTCAAATTCACCCGCCCAAAAAGATGGCCGGAGAAATTCCTGCCGCCTCTGTTTTTCCTTATATCAATCTTTGCCCTGGCTTATGGCGAGATTAACATACGGCTGGAATATTCCGATCAACTCGGTTCCATATCTGATCTGTTTCTACCGTTATACCGTGCGGGAGAGTATTCCATATTTTCAGGTGAGCATCTTTTTGATATAGTAAACCAGTTTCTTTTAATTGCACCTATTGCCCTGATTTTACTGATATTAAAGCTTGCCTCAAAAAGAGAAAAAACAGAAATCCGGGGCTTACCGATTTTCCTCGGCATTACAGCAATAATATCGATTTTCATTATATTTACAATAGATCCCAAACTCGGCTTTGCCCGCGACTGGGACCTTTTCGCAACCCCGACCGGAGTCCTGGGACTGACCATAATTATTTTTGCACTGGTGGGTGTATCCAAAGTCAAAATTGGTTCCCGTGGGTTATTCTCAATAGGTATGATCGGGCTGATATTTGTCTCATCCTGGGTTTTAACCAACAGCGCCACCGATCGCCAACTTGCAAGGGCCGAGGAAATACTCTTACTCAGCGATCGGGGTCAGGGTTATGGTACCGAGCTTCTGGCACATTATTATTGTTATGAAGCGCATGACAATGAAAAAGTGCTTGATCTGCTGAATCGAATAGGCGGCAAAGCCAGAAACGCCCGGGTTTACAATGCTATAGCCCGAACCGAGATGGATATCAATCGCTATAACGACGCTTTGAAATCGGCGCGGTGCGGCCTTGAACAGGACAGCAGTGTGGCCGAGCTGAATTTTCTGGCCGGTCTGGCACACGTAAAGATGAATTTCCCGGACAGCGGCCTGCCGTTTCTTGAGACAGCCTGTAATCTGGAACCGGACAATTACCTATATCTTCAGGTGTTCGGCCGGGCCAGTTATCAGCTTGGGTATCACCGGCAGGCACTGGATGCTTTCATGGTATCCTGCCGGGTCAACCCCGGCTATTCCTATACATATTTCGATATTGCCACTCTCTATCTGAATGCGGGGCAACTGGATTCTGCTTATACTTATGCCCGGCAGGGATTGAAGCTTAACCCCGACTACGGGCCGGGATACAGTATTCTCGAGTCGATCAAACAGGCGGCCCAAAACCCCGGTCGCTGATACTCATAAAAGGTTAAATCGCTTGACAATAATCCGATCAAAGGATAATATAATCCTTGAAATGCTGGGGTAGCTCAGTTGGTTAGAGCACTAGATTGTGGATCTAGGGGTCGAGAGTTCAAATCTCTCCCCCAGTATTTTATTCAAGGCCTATTTTATATTGAACTTCGACACCGAATTGACTTATAAAATACAAATGGATAGAATATTGATAGTATTCATATTTATTGCCTTGGTTTTTCTGCCAGTCATTTCATTTGCCCAGGAAGGCAACTATGTTTTTCATGTTGAACCGCCGCCGGATTATGTTCGTGATACCGTCCCGGAAAAATCATTCGCTGACTGGCTGAGAAAACTACCAATTAAATCCGGTAATCCACCGGTTTATCTTTTTAATGGAGAACCAAAAGGTAATCAGGCCGCCCATCATGCCGTGCTGGACATGGATATCGGCGACAGAGACCTTCAGCAATGCGCCGATGCGGTCCTACGTCTCAGAGCCGAATATTTTTTCTCCATGAATCATTACGATTCCATTCAATTCAATTTTACCAGCGGAGATCGGGCTTATTTCAGAAAGTGGATTGAGGGTTATCGCCCCATTATTGACGGCAACGATGTGCGGTGGCATAAATCAGCCGGGGTTGATTCATCATACGATAATTTTCGCAAGTACTTAAACACGGTTTTCACTTATGCCGGATCGTATTCATTGCGTCGCGAGTTGAAGCGGGTGGAAAATATCAGCGATATGAACATCGGTGATGTTTTCATTCAGGGCGGCTTCCCCGGTCATGCCGTTATAGTAATTGATATGGCTGCAAATACAACTACCGGTGATAAAGCGTTTCTATTGGCCCAGAGTTATATGCCCGCCCAGGATATTCATATCCTAAAGAATCCCGACAAGAGCATGCTGACACCATGGTACAGCACGAATTTCGACGGCAAACTGTACACCCCGGAATGGGTGTTTGAAAAGAACGATTTAATGCGATTTTGATTTATTCCGGTGTAAGGACACACACATGGCTTTCGCCATGACCAAGACCTGACACAACTAGAATTATTTATATATTTAATCAATGTCATAATTATCCCACGCAAACCGCTATTCATCCCACTTGACTACTAAGCGTTCTAATAATTCTTTTGCCTTTTCATAATCATCATTAATTAAATCAATTAGCAGACGATCGTGAATAGAATCGCGGATGGCGTCCCCTGTTAATCTAGGCTTTGAATTAATCTCAAAGCAGTTTTGGTTATAGGCAAGCCGAAATAGTTTAAAGAAATCCAGTTTATATGTCTTCTGACCAATATCACCGCGGATTCCCTCCAAAGTCTGTTTTAAATATTGGGTTATTTGATCTAGGATATCATCGCAGTTCATGATTCCTCCTTTTGTTTCATTGTTATATCATGTTTTGCGTCCCGGCCAACGAGATGTGTGACCCAACAGTAATAGGTCTTCTCCATTAAGTTCATTTTTAGTTCTGTCAGGTCTTGCGCCTGAGGTGAAAACCGAAGGCGTGTGACCTGACAGCGGGTCAAGTATCACCAGTCTTTCCAAATCTTCACTGACCCCATTTCATCAGTCAAATAATCTGCGGCACTTGACCAATACCACTCGTGCTGTTTAGCGACGAGGCCACTCCTTACTGGATTATCATGAATATAATTCAGCTTTGATTTTAATACACTAATTGTCGATATGGCAACACGATCATATCTTGGCTCCCAAATAGCAGATGAATTGATACCATGATCAACTGCCTTCTTTTGCGCAATATACTTTTTGAAATCCCGCATGAAATCTGATAATGTTTCTCCGTTTATAAATAGTAATAAATGAAGATGTGATGGCATCAAAACATATCCGGCAATTTGAGCCATGTATTTTTCAGTACAGTAATTCAATGAATCTGCAAGACAACCATAAAAACCCTCAACTTCACCCAGCTTTTTCCAATCTTTGAAGGTAGTCGTTATAAAAAAACAATTGCCATTCTTTTGATCTTTAAACCGTAATCCCATCTGACCTTCTAGTGTCAGGTCACACTCATGGCTTGCACCATGACCAAGACCTAACACAACTACAAATAGTCATTCAATTTATAAAATATAATAGAACATAATTCCTCATTAAGAAATAAAATATCCCCGTTCTGTCAGATTTTGTGGCCGAGGCAAAAGTCGAAGGCCGGTGATCTGATAGCATTTGTTTATTTCCCACACGAAGCCATGCTGACTATTTTTGAATTATGAACAAAAAATATATTCG
>DAOWOO010000162.1 GCA_030642025.1 Candidatus Zixiibacteriota bacterium
GGCATTCGATGCCAATGGTACGCATATCAGAATTACAATGAACGATGAAAACGGAAATGACAGTTTGAGTTTCAGATCGACCAACTCCCGACGGTACGAACCTCCGGTCCGTTTCATCAGTTTGATATAATGCGCCAGCTCTTTGTAGCCCATATCCTCAGGCTTACCGAGAGGAACCTCGAAATCGGCCGGTTTTTCCTTGATATAAGCCGCCGAAAGCGAGTCAAACCGGTTGAATACTTCGCCGCTGTCGCTGAAGAGTCTCTGGACGCCGTCGTACAACACCCAGTTCCGGCTTGTAAACTTGAGGGTCTTGGCCGTAATCAGCTCGGCCAGCCGGTCTTCTTCAAAGCGGTATATACCCGCATTTACTCCCTGCATCTGCGCGACGTTGTAAGAGTTAATTGTCAGAAACTGGTTCTCGCTTATCTGGCGGTGGATGTTTCGGGTTGACAGCCGGGCATCACGTGACCTTTTGCGCAGGACGTACTCTTTTATCTCCACGCGCTTCTTGTTGGCGTCGGGATAGACCACCTCGTTGAAATAGATATGCCCGATACTTATGAGAAAACTGAATATCAGGATGGGAAGGGCAATTCTGTAAAGCGATATCCCGCTGGCTTTCATGGCAAGAAGTTCGTTGCGGCGCGCCAGGATTCCGATAGACATAAGCCCGGCCAGAAGGACAAAAACCGGCAGGAACGATTTTATTATCCATCCGGAAAAATATGCATAGTATGTCAAAATCTGACTAATCGGGATAGAGTGGTCGATAAACCGGCGCAGTTCTTCGACCATGTTGATAACGACAAACAGCAACCCGAACGCCACGGTTACCAGTATCAGGGAACCGATGAAGTAGCGCAGGAGATATCGATCAATTACTTTCATTATATCATTTCCTGAAAAATGATAGTAGAGGTTTTTCGGTTATGACTTTGACTAAAAGGTACAGCCCGATTCCGCCGACCAGAAAATTGGCCGCCCACATCGCCCAGAAAGGGGAGAGGTAGCCGCGCTCGGAGATATCCTCGCCGCCGATTAAGAACGCCCAGTAAAGCGTAAATATCAATAGTGATATGCTGGCGGCGACTCCCATCCCGCCCCGCCGGGACAGAATTGCCAGCGGCGCGCCGATCAGCACAAAGGCAAATGACGCCGCCGGTATGGAGTATTTTTTGTAAATTTCAACTTTGTATTTGTTTATTACTCGGTTCTGCTGTTCTATCTGCTCGGCGTCGCGTTCGATGCGGTTACGGATACCTTTCATGTCGGTTTTAAGAAAGGTCAGAACCTCGCGGTCAGCAGAGGTGGTATCGGCGGGATAGTCCAGAGTATCGGAAAAGAGGAACTCAAGTTTTTTATCAGCCGATTTGGCTATTCTGTCATGGAACGGTTGGGCGGCGTTGCCCGCCTTTTCCACAACCTCCCACATTTGGGCTATATCCATCTCTCGGTCGGTGCGGAAATTAGATTCCGATCGTCTCAGTTCCGAACCTACCCCGGTAAGGCTGATAACCTGCTCGGTAAAATCGATTCGCCGGTAATTCTCCGGTTCCTTACTGTCGAGCATATGCACTTGCCCGTCATACAGGGTAAACTGCACGGTCTGGCCGTTGTCGGTAAATTTCATCAGACCCGATTTGGCGACAATTATTCTTGGCTTATTCGGGTTTTTGACCTCGTTGATTCGCACACCCTCCACTTCGGACGTAGTATGATCGACCTTATCCAGCAGAATGATATACCCCGAGATATCGGTAATAAAGACGCCCGGTCGGAATATTAAAGTCGGTCTCATGGCGCGGATATCACCCGACAAAAGCCTGGCCTTGTGGTTTAGCCCGGGTAATATCTTATCGTTAAACTGTATCATAATCAAGGTCAAAAGGGCGGCGGCAATCAAAAGCGGAATCAGCACTCTCAACAGGTTTACTCCCGACGCCTTGATCGCGACAATTTCGGTATCCGATGTCAACCGGCCGAATGCCAGAAGAGTCGCCACCAGGACTGCCATGGGGACCGACAGCGCAATCATCCAGGCCAGGTTAAGAAAGATCAATTCCAGGACAACCAGGAACGGGACATCCTTATCGATGACCATATCAACTATCTTGGGAATGAACTCAAGAACGAGAATAAAGGTAATTATAAAAACTGAAAAAATGAAAGGCGGTAAATGCTCTTTTAAAATATATCGGTTTAGAATTTTCATTACGCCAGAGAATATACTATCGACCGGGTTGCCGAACAAAGAAAAATTACTTTGCGATGGGTGGAATTTCGCCTATCTTGAAATTAAACATGGGGTACAGATTATGATAAAGGATTTTGAGTTAAATGAGTCTGTAACTGTTTTTGCGGCAGTGTGGCGTCGGGATATTAAGGAGCATAATAATATTACCTATATTTCCCTGGAATTCGGCGACGCTTCCGGGAGAATTCCCGGGGTCTGGTGGGAACCGGAGCGATATGCTGTCGATGAGCTTGAAGAGGGCGATATTGTCAAAGTCAGGGGCGTGGTGGGGGAATATCGCGGGAAAAAACAGATTCGGGTTAATCGGATGCGTCCCGCCAAGGCCGATGAATTTGACCTGGCTGATATTTTGCCCCGCTCAAAGTACTCGGATAATGACCTGGGCGCCAAAATCATTTCCCTGACCGAGCGGGTGGAAGACGGGTTTGTGAAAGCCCTGATGAAATCATTCTGGGATAACGAGACATTTATTAAGGCATACATCAGGGCCGCCGCCGGCAAACTGTGGCATCACGCCTATATCGGGGGATTGGCCGAGCATTCAATCAATGTGGCGGAAATATGCCTTGATCTGTCCGGCCGCTATTCGTTTCTCGACCGGGACCAGCTTATTTTCGGCGGTCTTTTTCACGATATGGGTAAAATCTCCCAGTATAGTATAACGTCGTATATTGATTACTCCACCGAAGGCCGTCTGGTCGGTCATATAAACGATGCCGATCACCTGGTGGCAACCCATGCCGAGCAGATCGACTCATTTCCACCCGGTCTCTTAATAAAACTAAGACACCTTTTATTGGCGCATCATGGGCAGAGGGAATTCGGGTCCCCTGTAGTACCCCAGACACCTGAGGCGTTTATTCTTAATTTCGCCGATGAGATAGACTCCAAGATGGGAGCGATTGACAGAATCCGTCAGCGCACAGAAACCGGATGGTCAGAATATGTCAGACTGCTCGACCGCATGCTGTATTTCGGGGAAGAGGAGGAGTAATCCGACGATATGGTGACTGGAAAAGATATTATTATTCTTGAGACCAGAAATGTTGTCCGCCGGATCAAAAGTAACGGCGGTCTGATTACCACGGTTAATAATGTATCATACAAATTCAATAAAGGCAGAATATTTAATCTTGTCGGACCTTCCGGCGCGGGGAAATCGTCGTTTTTAAGGTTATTAAACCGTCTCGATGACCCGACATCGGGAGATATCTATTATAAGAACCGTCCGATATCGTCCTACAAGCCGACTGAACTCCGAAAAAAAGTCGTCATGCTTTTCCAGACGACATATCTTTTCCCCGGAACGGTAGGAGACAACCTGGCCTATTGTTGCGTCGATAAAACAGAGGCCGATACAGCACGGCTTCTGACTCAGGTTGGGTTAAACGCCGATTTTGTCGACAAGGATACGGAAAATCTCTCCGGCGGAGAACGCCAGCGAGTGGCCCTTGCCCGGGCACTGAGTCTCAAACCGGAGGTCCTGCTTCTTGATGAACCAACTGCTTCGCTTGATCCGTCATTATCGCAGACAATTGAAAAACTGATACTTGATCTGTCGAAAAATCTATTCCTGACAATCATATCCGTCACCCATGATCCAAGTCAGGCCCGACGTCTTGGTGGCGAAACCCTGCTTCTGGTGTCGGGGAGACTAATTGAATCGGGTCCAACCGAGACAGTATTAACCTCACCTGAAACTGAAATCGCCCGGCGATATATAAACAGGGAACTGGTATGATTGAGACCGGGTATTTTCAGATTCTGATGGCGGTAGTACTGGCGGCTATTGCATTTGTACTGACCAGGATAAAGTCGATACCGGTGACAAAGGAAATCGGATTCGGGACCGTACGGTTATTTGTCCAGCTAATCGCGGTGGGATATGCCCTGGAATTTATTTTCCGGATTGAATCATTCTGGCTGATTACCCTGGCGATTTGTGTGATGATGCTGGTCGGTGCTTATACCGCGGCCGGCCGGGCCGAGCATTTTTCCGGAGGATTTGTCATTGCCTTTATAGCTCTATCGGCCGGCTCACTGGTCACTCTCGGACTGATGCTGGCGCTTGGAATAATAACTGCCGAAGCCAGGTATATGATTCCCCTGGCCGGGATGATAATTGCCAATTCGATGAATGCCGAATCGATTACTTTTGAACGAATCGGCTCCGATCTGAATAGCAATCGGCTGGCTATTGAGACAGCGCTCTCTTTGGGGAAAAGCTGGAAGGAGGCGGCCCAGCCTTACTACCGACAGGCGATAAAGGCCGGTATGATAACAATACTCAATTTCATGAAAACAGCCGGTATTGTGGCCCTGCCCGGTGCCATGACCGGTATGATTCTGGCGGGAGCTTCGCCATTGGATGCCGTAATAATTCAGGTTATTGTCGGCTATATGCTTTTATCGTCAGTGACAATAACATCTATTGTAGCCGGGGAGATAGCGGTCCGTCGTTTTTTCAATTCGGCCGAGCAGTTTATCGGGTGAATTGCCTTGATTTTGGGCCACAATTAAGTAAATTAA
>DAOWOO010000156.1 GCA_030642025.1 Candidatus Zixiibacteriota bacterium
GACACTTTTGCCTATGTCGGAGTAGGATTTTCAGATGTATTCCCTGTCGGCCTTGGCGAGCAAACATATATACGTGTCGCTCTGGAAATAGAACAGGAAGGTACGCTTTGTATCGACTCTATCGATCATCCCAATGACTCTTATGATTGGATATTTATGCCACCACCTGCTCCGGATTTTAACGGCCCATACTGCTGGACAGTGACTTACTACTGTCAAGACAGTGATAATGACGGTTACGGCGATCCAGGCTCCAACAACACCTGCCCTGATGACAACTGCCCCTACACATATAACCCCGACCAGAATGATGCCGACAGCGACGGTGTCGGCGATGTATGCGACAACTGCCCGGACACGTCCAATCCTGAGCAGGAGGACATTGATCAGGACGGCATCGGGTTGGCCTGCGAGAATTGTGTCGATACCGATGGTGACGGCGCCGGTGATCCCGGTTATCCGCAGAACACATGCAATGAGGACAATTGCCCCGATATCGCCAATGCCGACCAGCTCGATTCCGACAGTGACGGGATGGGCGATGTCTGCGATCCCTGTCCGTACGATGAATTTAATGACGCCGATAATGACGGGTACTGCGCCGATGTGGACAACTGCCCGACTATCTGGAATCCCGACCAGGCTGATGCCGATGAGGACGGGTACGGCGATGTTTGCGATATTGACTGGGTCTGCGGCGATGTCACCGGTGACGGAGAAGTAAACCTGATAGATATCCTAGCGATGATTCAGTTTGTCTATTGCGAAGGTCCTGATTTGTACTGCGGCGATTACTCAAAGAACGCCGATAC
Organism: Candidatus Zixiibacteriota bacterium; assembly: GCA_030642025.1. Lineage (GTDB taxonomy): Bacteria > Zixibacteria > MSB-5A5 > GN15 > PGXB01 > DAOWOO01. The sequence goes on from DAOWOO010000156.1 coordinate 813, forward strand.
GGTAATCGTAAACGAGCCGCAGAAATAGATATAAGCAAATAAATAAGTATGGTGTCGGGTCACGCACCCGACACCATACAATGACGCAAGTCGGATTTCGAGCAAAACAACAATAAAGCGAAAAAATCAATATAATTTCATTTTTTTGTGAGCGACCGAGGTCTGCATCGGCCCTGTAAACCTACTAATCTCACCTGCCTACCCCATAAACCACGACATCACATTCTCAAAATAAAACTGCCGATTCTATCCAATTCTATTATATTTCAAAACTATCGGTAAGCTATGTTATGGAACTATTTGACGAATACAAAAAACCCGGCGAGGATGGCCGGTATGATATCGACGCACCCCTGGCTGATCGGATGCGGCCGGATTCGTTCAATCGGTTTTTCGGACAGGAAAAGCTGGTCGGGCCGGGCACACCGTTCCGGCGGTCTATTGAAGAGGACCGGGTCGGGTCGGTCATTTTCTGGGGTCCACCCGGTTCGGGAAAAACCACCCTGGCCGAGCTTATCGCCCGCGCCACCAGCGGCCAGTTTGTTCCGTTCTCAGCGGTGGCATCGAGTATCAAGGATGTCAAAGCGGTCATATCCAGAGCGGGTAATTATAGGAAGTTATCAGGCAGGAAAACATATATCTTCATCGACGAAATCCACCGGTTCAACAAGGCTCAGCAGGATGCGTTCTTGCCGTATGTCGAGCGCGGCGATATTGTGCTTATCGGGGCGACTACCGAGAACCCGTCTTTCGAGGTGATCTCGGCCCTTCTGTCCCGCGTGAAAGTGTACACCCTGGACCGGCTGTCCGAGGAAACAATTGCAAAAATCCTGCACAATACTCTTACCGACACTGAACGCGGACTGGGATGCCTGAAGCTGTCAGCCGATGACAGGGCAATCGAATTTATTTCATCAGCCGCCGACGGCGATGCCAGAAGGGCGTTGAATATCCTTGAAGCGGCCGCCGATGACACCGGCGAGGGCGGCACCATTACCCTTGACCGGGTCTCGGAGATATACCAGAAGGGGGCTCTGCTATATGACAAGGCGGGCGAGGAGCATTATAACGTAATTTCGGCTCTTCATAAATCTATCCGGGGCGGCGATCCCGACGCTTCGCTGTACTGGCTGGCCCGGATGCTTACCGCCGGTGAGGATAGATTGTACATTGCCCGACGGTTAATACGGATGGCGGTCGAGGATATCGGGCTGGCCGACCCCAATGCCCTGACGGTCGCCCTGAATGGCCGTGATACATACCATTTTCTAGGAACACCCGAGGGTGAACAGGCCCTGGCCCAGACAGTGATATATTTGGCCTGTGCGCCGAAATCAAATGCGGCTTATATCGCCTTTAAAAAGGCGATGACCGATGCCGAAGAAAAGGGTTCACTTCCGGTGCCGCTCTGGATTCGCAACGCGCCGACATCGCTTATGAAATCCCTCGACTACGGCAAGGGGTACAAATACGCTCATGACTATGATGACGGTCTGACCGACCAGGAATATTTTCCGGAGGAGCTGGCCGGAACGGTGTACTATCGACCCAAAAAGGTGGGACGCGAAACCAGGCTCGATGAATACCTTGACAAATACCGGCAATACCGAAAAGATATTATGAAAAAGAACCCTGCTGACTCTAAAAAACACGACCGGTAAATAACCGCAAACTTCCGACTGTTTGAAGAGTAAAACATTATTAGAAAGAATATAACAGACTTTATCAATAGAGAGAAAAGGTAAATCGACCGAAAAGATAACCAATGAAAATATTTCTTTATATTCTGGCGGTAGCATTTTTCCTGTTTCCATTGACAGCCCTCCCACAGGTGACTCTTATACCGATGGATGAAACCCAGACCGATCATCTGAAAGCCTACGGTATTACATTCAAGGCGCTTGAGAAGGGTAAATCGGCTGAGTGGCTTTTAAATTACCGGGGCGGGTCGTTTGTATTCGACGCCGATGACGAGCTGACCGAGTTCTGTCTTATCCGGGGCGTGTATATTGAAAATATCTCCTCCGGTCAACTGGCCGATATCTACCGCACTATTGAGGTTGAAAATATGGAACGGGTGGTTCTTGAAAAAGCCCCGGCCATAGCGGTGTACACTCCACAGAATGTGGAGCCCTGGGATGATGCCGTTACCCTGGCGCTGGAGTATGCCGATATCGATTACGACATGATCTGGGACGAAGAGGTCTTAACCGGGGTGCTTGAAGATTACGACTGGCTTCATCTGCACCATGAGGATTTCACCGGTCAATACGGCAAATTTTATGCATCATTCCACAACCAGTTGTGGTACCGGCAGGAAGTGGCCATGAACGAAGAAATGGCCAGGAAACTCGGTTTCCACAAAGTATCGCAGATGAAACTGGAAGTGGCCAAAACGATCAAGGATTATGTACGGCGCGGCGGTTTCATATTTGCCATGTGCTCGGCCTGCGTGACATTCGATATCGCCCTTGCGGCCGAGGGGGTCGATATCTGTCCGCTTCCGTTCGACGGCGATCCGATTGATCCCGGGGCACAGAACATGCTTGATTACTCGAAATGCCTGGCCTTTGAAAATTTTAGTATTACTCTCGATCCGATGCTGTACCGTCACAGTACTATTGATACCTATCCCGACCGGCTGGCCAGGTTTCCATCGGCGGCCAATGATTATTTCTATCTGTTTGAATTTTCCGCCAAATTCGATCCGGTTCCGACCATGCTGGTGCAAAATCATGTCGGTATGCTCAAGGGATTTATGGGGCAAACGACAGCTTTCAGAAAGTCACATCTTAAAAAGCATGTAACGATTCTCGGGGAAGTTGACGGGTATGATGAAGTGCGCTACATACACGGTAACTTCGGACGCGGGACATTTACATTTTTGGCCGGCCATGATCCGGAGGATTACATGCACCTGGTCGGCGACCCGCCGACTGATTTATCGCTTCATAAGAATTCGCCGGGGTATCGGCTGATATTAAACAACGTCCTCTTCCCCGCCGCCAAGAAAAAAGAGCGGAAGACGTAGCACCATCGAAATGTTTATAATATAATAAGGGACAGCCTATTCAAGCTGTCCCTTATTGGTATCATAGATGATTTTTACTTAGGGGCAGATCAGTTCAGGTTCGCCAATCGGTTCGACATAAACATACTGTATCAATGTCAGTATATCGGTCAGATTGATATCACCATCGTCGTTGACATCGCCCGATTCCAGCGGTTCAGGAGCCGGTTCGGGCGGATCACCGTAAACATATGAAATCAGGTTCAATATATCGGTGAGATCGATATCATCATCACCGTTTCCGTCGCCACACATGTACGGCAGACTCACTTTGCCATTAACCGGGATCGGGCTGAAATCAACAAACGGCCCGTTGAAAAGCGGCATATGGGTGGCATAGCCGTCGACGATGATCTCGGCCGATTGACCCTCCTCGGCATACTGCGAAATAATGAAATACAGTTTGACAATCGGTCCATAGCCGGGCTCTAAATCGGGCGTGGACGCGTCATTGTAAAATGACAGGGTCATCCGCTTGTTCCACGGATCGGCATTTAACAGATTATGATGGTCGAAATAGTCGGTGCGGCATCCGTCCACCAGGAATGTATCCAGAATCAGGCTCAATGTTCCGTTGTATTCAATCGGTATTTTGAACTCGTCAATCGGAACACAATTGCTGGCAATAATGTTAACCTCGACCGTATCACCGGGATCGCCGTATACACGAGCCGCTATCATCGAGTCAGCCAGGGCAATGATATAATCATCCCTGGTGCGAGAGCGGATTTCACCACCGGCGTTGATTTCCAGAGTGACATCATGCATTCCGCGGCGGTCGAAGATATGGCTTGGGTTTTGAGTAAATGACGAGTCGCCGTCATCAAAGTCCCAGGTCCAGGTATCGACAGTAAGCTTGGAGGTGGCCTCAAACTGCACCTCGAGCGGAAGCCATCCAATGCATGTGTCGGCCTGAAAATCGACGCCAATTTCGCAAAGAGCTTTGATACAA
>DAOWOO010000344.1 GCA_030642025.1 Candidatus Zixiibacteriota bacterium
ATGGACAGCAGATATGTCAGGCTGACCGACGGCGCCGCGTTTCCGGCTCGATCAGTAAAACTGCCTGTCACCCAGGCGTCGGTAACCTCAAGCGTGAGAGGAATAATATAATCGAATTCATAACTTCCATCATTGGCCGTGGGGTCGCCATTCGAACCATTATCAAACAGCGGAACACTGCCGACATCACCGATATTCACCTCCGCGCCGCCCTCAATCTCTCCCGCATCCAGCACGAAATGAATCGTCTCACCGGGGGCAAAGTCGGATTCACCCGAGGCGATATAAAAACTTTCGATCTCGGCTTTGGTATCCAGAATTATATCATCACTGTAAAAGTCCGAGGTCTCATTGCCCTCATTATCCTTAAAGAGGACATAGACTGTCTTCTGACCATCACCATCGATCAACTCCCAGCTGACTGAGTTGGAATAGTTCTGCCATTTTGAAAGCGAAAAATCCTCGCCGTTGGCCAGCATGATATGCGAGGCGCCATCCGGCGCGGTGGGATTGACAGTCACCGCACGGCTGTTGGTATATTCCGCCTCGTTATCGATAACTACCGAATAAACCCCGGGAATAGCCGAGATAAAGGGGGAACGATAACCCTCGATATTGGCGGTCGATAAAGACGATATCTCATAATAATATCGGAGACCGTTCATCACCCGTGTATCGGCATAGCTTTGGCTGGTGGTGGAATCGTACAGGTCCAATGTGTCCGGCCCCAGGTCGGAACGATAGATAAAATATTTCGATATCGAACCGGCGTTCTCGGCCGTCCAGCTCAGAACCAGCTCGCCGTCGCCGACAGCGATACTCAGATTGGTGGGCGCCACGGGAGCTTCCGGCATTTCACCGATATCCGAGGGGATATTGCGCTCGCATCCCAGCGCCACAACCAGAATCGCGATTAATCCTATTACTAATGCTTTTCTCATCATCTCCCCCGCCCTAAAAACTAAAGTTTAATGCCAGCCCGGCCCTGGACATATCTTTGTTTGTCTCAAATGTCAACCGCGGCACATGCGATTCATATTTTTTGTCCGGGAAAAAGATCACGGCGTCGAACAGATTATATACCCACACCGCCGCCAGAACTCCCAGTGTGATATTGCGTGATGACTCGGCGTCATAAGCCTCTTTGCGAACCAGATCAAGCATATCCTCCATCTGCATTTTGCGTTCGATCGAGCGCTCGTCAACATATTCCGCCAGAAAATCATCATAGGCGTCGCGTTTGTCCTGGTAATTGAGTTGATTGATTAGCGCGGCAATCCCGCTGCCGATCGTGGCCAGGCTGAACAATGTTCCCCTGGTCTTCTCGCCGCCATAAAACTGACCCCAGCCCGGAATCACCATGGAACGGATGAACGCCTTGAAGCGCGTTTTCGGCGCCAGCTGAATATTGATGGAGATTGGCGATCCGCCGGTTATGTTGATTTTGGTGCGGTAGGTCTCATATCCCTCCCGGCTGGCGGTCAACTCATACGGCCCATTTAGGGGCTGGCTGAACACCGTGGGCGTCACTCCGGCGAGTTTGAATTCACCTTCCAGGTTTATGACCGTCCCGGCCGGATCGGATGTAACCTCAAGTATACCACCCGATTGCGCCAAGAGAGGTGAAGTCAAAAGTACTGTCAGTAAAAAACAAATCCTTATTATCATAGTTCCCCCAACTTCCCTGTTACATCTCAAAACATCGGCCAAATATAGCCCCAGCTAAAGTTTTAGGCAAGAAAAAACAATCATAAACTCAGGCGCTTAAGGGATTTAAATACACGATTAGCCTGAGGCTTTAATGGCGGAATTAGTGTGTAATTCTCGAACGATAAAGACATTAATAGATAAATTTCGGGGCAGGCGATTATGCCCACCCCGTTTGCCCTCGGTTTATCCGGAACTCCGCCTCTTTGAAGGCGGGAAGAGTTCATGCTTATCGGCAAATAAAACATTCTTCATTCTTCTTTACACATCCGCCGTTTAAGGCGGCAAACCGGTCGTGATTCCATTGGGGTTTTGTAGTCGAATCATAGTCATCAATACATCCCCCAAAAATCATCCCTGGAAACCGAGAAGTATGTCGGCGCTTCCTCGGACTTGGAATCATCCCGGTCGGCCCGCTTGGATTCATCCTGCCTGCGCATCATCTCCATGGCGTGCTCATGAACGACGCTGTCGACGACAAATGAATCCCGGCCGCTTCCGCTTTCCATAGAAGCGGAACCCATTCCGAAATGTTTATCTTTCCAGGACATTTTATATTCCTTCCCGTTTATCAGGCATTGCCGAAGGATGCCTTCTGTCGCGAAGACATTTCGACTTTAATGTTCATAGCTGGGGCCGGATGCTGACGGCGATGCTGTTTATTATTGCCGTGCGGCTGTTCGGCCGTTGATTAAGATTGTTTTAGCAATGCTGTCTGAATAGAATCAGTTTGTGCGGGCTTTTGAAGGAAGGAATTAGGGGGAAAACCTGTCTAATCCTCCCTCATCAAGCCGCGCCAATCCAGACTGGAAGAGCAATGCCGTTTGTAATTGTCAATGCTGATTGCATTTTTACCTCCTCTTGAGCTGTGCATAGGTTTACTTTGAATACAAAAGCTTTTTCCGAATTCACTTTTTCGTTGTTCATTGTATCTCTCCTTTCCGACTTGAGTGTTTGCAATAAAAAACCCCGGAACCTGAATCCCGGGGCATATCTATCAAAAATGATAATACTCTCCGTCAATTAGATCTTCGTAAATACGATATTTGGCCCTGCATAAGCGGGCTGATATATCTGGTTACATTTAAAATCATATTTTATTCCG
>DAOWOO010000452.1 GCA_030642025.1 Candidatus Zixiibacteriota bacterium
AGACGAAGACATATATTTTGAAAGTGAGCTGAGTGCGTTAGCGCCTTTTGAAATATCGCCACTGCCGCCAAGTCGTTCGAATTCATTACCTGTGGATACGTTTCTTGATTCACCGATGCTGCAATAAGGTCCGTTTTTAATAAAGAAGCGTTCGTTTCGTCTTGACTGCATAGCTTTGTTAAGCGCCTTTTCGTAATAGCCGCCAATAGTAGGTTTTTGCCGTTTGACCCAGGTGCCTTTAGTCGGGTCTACTTTTTCGCTGCTTTGTCCCAGATCGGTATTTTTTTCAAACTCTCCGTAATCAACTGTTCGCGCGCAAATTTGTTCATATTCGTTTTTGAGAGTAAGACTGACAATACCTCCTCTGTATGGCAGACCGAGAACCATAAGTTCCCCGCCTTTCTCCGGCAATTTAGGATTTCCTGCACCGCCAAGCGGCATCCAGAATTCCATCATATTTTTGCTGTTTCCCCATGCAACGGGCATAAAAAGTCCGTGATAAGATTCAGGGTCATCTTTATTTTTCTCATCGATAATGACAATAGTCTCATAATCAAACATATCTTTGTCCCAATTAGATCCATCAACTGTAACTTCAAATTTTGCAGTTGCTCTGTTCCACACCGCGTCATTTATTTTGTAAGACACGCCCCAACGTTCCTCATCCATTTGAAAGACCGGAATTTCTTCTTTCGGACCCGAACCCCATCGGCCGTCTTCATTGCCATACCAATAATCAAATAATCCGGTGTCATTTACTAAATAAAAATGTCCGCCCGGAGCAACGACCGGATTGTCATCGATAATTGGCCGTTTAAGTTTACGATCATAGTATGAGGTTCTTCGGATACGACCAATTTCAGTTGCCAGGCTTCCGGTATTGCAAATAACTCTCCAGTTGGCAAGCGAAATAGGTGTAGCAGAAGCGTTGTACATTTCTGACACTTCCGGAGCGACCATTCTTGCATACCACAAAACCTGCCGAATTGGTCTTTTCCGATTAAGCTGATCCGAAGAAGTAATATAAACATCCAGCCAACCATTTCTATCAGTTCTGATAGGCGTTCCGTCATTATACCACCACTGTTTGGAATTATTTTTATCCTCGGTCATAGGGCCGCCAATTTGACCCGATACACCAAGCCGGGTCGCTTTATGAGCATTCCATTCAGGATACGAGGGCTGGCGATTAATTACAATCTTGAAATATCTGCCGCCTATTGGCTGTCGCGATCTGAACATGTTCCATGAATGAACTTCAGGCAATTCCGCCCATATATGACCGTTCCCCCATGCGTTGAAAGTCACGCTCAGGTCATAATTATCTGTTGCGTTCATACCAAGCTCAGCCAGGCGCGCGGCAATTGGTTTCCGAGTATAAATATCTCTGCTGCTAATAACAATATCGTGATCTCTTGATGAAGCCACTTCATAACATCCAACCGGTTGTCCTTTTGTATTTGATTCATCACTAAAACCCCAGGTATAAACCATTGCATGCGAATTTTTAAAAATATTTTTAGGTAATCGAGGCCGGTTACCGTTTGCTTTGCCGCGCTTTTAAGAACATCCATCATCTCTTCGTAAAATTCTTCATAGTCATCCCGCTTTGCCGCATGAGTAAAACCTCCAGGCAACCATCTGGCTTCTGACGGCGCACTTGGAAAATTCGGTGGGGATTTCCAACCAAAACTAGTCATAGC
>DAOWOO010000423.1 GCA_030642025.1 Candidatus Zixiibacteriota bacterium
GTACCAAGACCTCGAGCACAGGCACGTTTGAATGGAATGGAGAAACGGATGGCGGTACACGTGCGGCGGACGGCGTCTACTTCGGCCATATTGTGGTCGAGACCGATTCCGGACCCTACTCGACCGTCGTTAAGATAGCAATAGTTGAAAAGTAACTCACACATCGTGGAGGCCCCGATCGGGGCCTCCACGGCTAACACCTTTCTTTGAAAGGATGAGAAGAAAATGAAGATAATTTCTAGAAATCTTCTGCTTGTGACTCTGACGGTTTTCTTCTGTGTGCTGGGTTACTCGCAGGTTTCTTTGGCGGATGACAACCATGCCCTTCCGATGATGAGGATGGGGGTCGGCGCCCGTGCCCTGGCTATGGGCGGTGCGTATACCGCAGTTGCCTCCGATGCAACCGCCGGGTATTGGAATCCTGCAGCCCTGGCACAATTAGAGGGACTGTCGGTGTCGACCATGGTTGCGGCCAATATGTCTTTCGACAGAAAGTACAACTATCTCTCGGTTGGCTACAAGTTCAAATTCGGCGCCCTCGGATTTTCCTGGCTCAACGCTGGAACTTCCGATATTCCCCATGGCACCGAGAGCGGTAAGACTGGTACGTTTGATAGCAATGACCATGTTTTCCTGTTCTCCTATGGCACACAGATGGAGAAGTTCTACTTCGGTATGAACTTCAAGGTTCTGTATGACAAGACCGAAGATTATTCCAACACCGGCGTCGGTTTCGACGCCGCCGCCAAATACGCCATCACCGATTATGCTCATCTGGGCATTTTTGCCGGCGACCTTGGCAGCAAATACGGACGTAACGAAGTTCCGGCCGTATTCCGTGTTGGCGTGGCGGTCTTCCCGACGGAAAACTTCACAATTCCGCTTGAGATCGAGAAACTTCAGAATCGCTCAAACATCAAACTCAGAATCGGTGGCGAATATTCCTATGAGTTCGCCGACAATTACTTCGGCGCTTTCCGCGCCGGCGTTAATGACGGCAGCTTTACGATCGGCGCCGGCCTGGTTATCATGGGCCAGTATACGATCGATTATTCCTATATCACCGAGGCTACGGATTTCATGGGCGAAAACCATCGCGTCTCAGTGGGTGTTAACCTGAAATAAGTCAATCAGGATAATACGATAAAAAGCCGTCTGTTTTCAGGCGGCTTTTTTATTGCCAACGGTCTCATCGGGACTGATCGTTTGAATCGCTCACGACTCCGCGTATCCATATTTTATTTGCTGTTCCATTATTCTCCCGCTTAATTTCGCAATCAGTGGAAAAGGAAATACCTTCGAAATGGGCGGTCCCGCCGATGTTGGAAGCGGGGTGGTGGATATCTCACCTCGGAGAACGCCTACCGGGACGATATTTCCGGTCTTAAGCCGGATGAATATCGATAAAACATGGATTTATGGCCGATTTTCACCCTCAATAAAGGGCCCCGCCAGCCGATAATACTATTATAATACGAGCAATCGAGTAAATCCTAAGAATTGAATATTTGCCGAAGCCATAATGGAACAACAGTTTGCTAAAAATTACGGCGCCCCCAAGGATATCAGATATCTCATTTCATCTCTGGATGATCTTTGGGATGTTATCAATACGGTTAACAAGATGATTGAAAAACGCTGTGAAAAAGGTGATATAGTACCTCTTAAAAAGGCCATTTCCATGAGTATTATACCCCTGAAAAACAGCTTATCGGCTTTTATTTTAAGTTTTAGCGTACCCTCTCTGGTAGTGAGTTCGCAATATGCCGGCGCAAAAAGAAATTAAAAAAGCGATATCCTCCATGTGTGTTCCCGAGGTCAGGACCACAAGCACCAAAACCATGGTCACTTACCGCCTGAACTCCTTCTTTGATCTGGGCCAGAGCGTCATTCAGGTCACCGAACTGCTTCATAAACTGGCGCCGAGGTCTGAATATATCAGGGTCAAGCAGGAAACCGTGATCAAGGCGGAAATAAGCCCGCAATCCGAGACCTGCATTAAACTGCATTTTATAATACCCAAATAGCCCGGTCGCGAATCTTCCGCCTGCTGACCAGCTTCCCCACCAGGCAGCCGCAATTAATTCATCTTTTCAATTAAACTGCCGATAC
>DAOWOO010000349.1 GCA_030642025.1 Candidatus Zixiibacteriota bacterium
AGCAATGGATGCTTTTTGCCTTTCTTCTGGAAAGGCAAAAATATCTTGTTTATCCTGTAATCCTGTCTAAACATTAATGCTCTTGTTAGTATGCCGCAAAGACACAGTTTGAGAAAGGCAGGGAAGTCTTTAAAAAAAAAAGGGGTGCGTTTTTCAACACACCCCTTCTAAAATGTTGCAATATTATCGGTGTATCTTAGTCACCGGTCGCCGCTTTATGCGTCTTGATCTCGACTTTTTCCGTTAAGCCTTCATAGTATTCACGCAGGATGGCAACCACCTCATCGCGGCCGAAATGATCGGGAAGCTCCTTGCCTTCGGAGAGCATCTTTCGCAGCATTGTGCCGGACAAAAGCACGCGATCATCTTTTCCGTGGGGACAGGTCCGCATCGAAGCCATGCCGTCACATTTGAAACAATAGAAGGTCCAGTCGATCTTCAGCGGGGTGCAAAGCAGGGCCTTGCCTTCTTCCGCCGGGGTGGGGATTGTATCGAAGATCGTTTGTGCTTCAAACATTCCATAGAAATCGCCTACGCCGGCATGGTCGCGGCCGATGATCATGCGGGAGCATCCGTAGTTCTGGCGGAAAGTGGCGTGCAATAGCCCTTCCCGGGGACCTGCATAACGCATGTCCAAAGGATATCCGCCCTGAACGACGTTTTTGTCGACAAAGTAATTTTTAACCAGGCTGTCGATGCATTTGACCCGAACATCGGCGGGAATGTCGCCCGGTTTCAGGTTGCCGACCAGGGAATGGATATAGACGCCGTCACATACTTCCACCGCTATCTTGCACAGATATTCATGGGACCGGTGCATGGGGTTTCTCAATTGCAGGGCGGCCACTTCGCTCCAACCTTTATCCTCGAAAATCTTCCGGGATTCTTCCGGACGATGATACACACCAGCATACTTGGTGGGGTATTCCCCTTCACTCAATACTTTGACCGGGCCGGCCAGGTTTACCGCTTTCTGACCCATCACCACCTGAACACCGGGATGGTCCTCTTCGGCTATTTTCCAGAATTCTTCAGCAGTTGGCGTACCCTCGCCCATGAAAATCTTTTCACATTCATACTTTTTTTCTGCGGCCGTTAATTCATATTTTTCGGTGACCTTCATGGTGCCCATGATCTCGTTCCCTTCGGGATCGAACAGGGCGATTTCATCACCATCGTTAATGGCATCCGCATCTTCCTTGGATACATCCAGGATCACGGGAACCGGCCAGAAAGTTCCGTCCGCCAGTAGATAATCATCACATACGCCCTTCCAGTCTGCCTTGGTCATGAAACCGGTCAACGGGCTGAATCCGCCAATGCCCATCATAATCAAGTCGCCCTTCACCAGGGGCGAGATGTCAACCTTTTTCAACCCTTCGGCTTTTTTCAGTTCAGCATCTCGCTCGGCACCTTCCAGTAAACAACAGGTGAGGCCCTTGCCGCCATGAGGAGGAACTAATTGTGTCATGCTTGCGATCTCCTTTCACTTTTTGCTGTAATTGTTTTTGGTTATTATATCCGATAAAGGTCATTGCCGATAATTAATGAATCTATTTGCGTATATTGAAACCGTTGCTTTGTCAAGAATAATCCGGCCCTTTTCCCAGCTTCAACAATTTCCGGGCATTGCCGCAACAGATCGAATTGATTTCATCCCGGTTCAGACCGGCTTTTTCCATTTCCCAAAAATAACGGGAAGGGTTCAACAATGGGAAATCAGTGCCAAAGACGATCTTATCCGGACCGATGATATCAACGGCAATCCGGTAAATGGCCGAATCGTAGAGGAAGGGAGATGCGGCGGTATCGAAGTAAACCCGGGCGAGACGATCCTTCATCACCTTTTTCAATAGCGCGTAAAAAAACAGCCCGCCGCCCCAATGGGCCAAAACAATGGTGTTTTCGGAAAAGGCCTGGATCAATTTATCTATCTGGCGGAGCGTCACAGGTGTTTTGCCGGGATAGTCATGTCCCACCGATTCATTGGTGTGGATCATTACCGGGACATCATGCTGCCGGCAGATGGCCATGATTGCATTGAGGTTTTCAATGCATGCAGCGTCGATGCCGCTATTGTAAAATCCCAGTTCGCCGATACCGGCAAGCCCGTTTTCAAGGCATCGTTCGGTCTCCATCGCCGCCCCGACCTGGAGCGGATCGAAACAGCCAAACCCGATCAATCGATCCGGATATCGCTCGACGGCGGCCATGATGTAGTCGTTGTGTGTTTTAAAAACCTTTTCCGTTCGCCACGGAAAACCGAACACAACCGATTTGTCCACCCCCTGTTCATCCATGGTTCGGACCAGTACGTCCGCACCGACCATTTTGGATTTAGGTGAACGATACAACAGCTCAAATGCCGGTTCATTTTCAAAATAAGCCGATCGGTTTTGCCGGATGTTTTGGGGGAATATGTGGGTATGGAAATCGATAATCATATGAGTTGGTCCTTCAGTCCAAAAACAATGGTCGATGTCAATCAATTGTTACATTCTCGAACTTTATATATTGATAGCAAAGTGGGGTCAATACTGAACAAGAAGTAAAACAGGGAAACGTCAAAGCCAGATTGAATCCGGTCAAAAACATCCCCCATTGAAGGGGGATGTTAAATAGGATACCTCAGGAGAAACAACCAAAATGAAAATTGATGTAAAAGCGGGTGTCGTGTTGACTAAAACGCTGTTTTCGTTACAATGGGTGGGAACATACTCAGGGATCCACTTTATTTTCCCGCAGCCCTAAAGGAGAAAAAGAATGTATTTTGAATCGGCCGGCAGAGAC
>DAOWOO010000254.1 GCA_030642025.1 Candidatus Zixiibacteriota bacterium
CAAACAGACTTGATGATATCAAAGAAGCTCTTCTGGAATCTCCAAGAACTCTACGCTATGAGGTTTTTACCTCTGAAGATGAGAAAGAAATAAAGACACTTGTTATTGAAGGTAGGAAACGCAGTCTGCTCTGGAAAATAAAACAACCGTTGACCCAACCGGTCTGGCGTTCGCTAAAATCGATATATAACAGGTCGGCCGGACTGTTGCGAGGTTCGCGGTCCAAAAACCGGCCAAGAAACACAACGTAAAGGCAATAATATAAAAGCCGATTAAATAAACGGTGTTAATAGCAGGGATATGGTTATGAATTCAATACTGGATTCGCACTCGGGGCATTTCGGGCAAACAAACGACTCGGAGCGCTCCAATATAAAAAATCTTATGAAAATCGCCGAACCCGGTCTGGCATCCGACCATGATTTGAAAAACTGGACCCCCTCCGAAAAAGTTCTGAAAGCTATCCGTGATGCGGTAAAGCAGGATATATTGGGCGCCGCCGCTGGCCATAATTCCAACATACTTGAAGAATTGAGCCGCTATATTGAATTGCCGGTTGAAAATATCCAGACATTTGCCGGAGGCGATTCGGCGCTGGAAGCAATTGTCCGATCGTTCCTTGAGCCCGGCATGGAGGCAATCATCGCCGGACCGACCGTCAGCAACATAAAAATCTATGCCGATATATTCGGAGTCGGACTGGCCATGCATTACGGGCCGTCGCCATTCAGTGCCGATCCTGAAGGAATTGCCGCGACGCTTCGCGAGACTCATCGAATGGTCTATATTGGCAATCCCAATAACCCGACCGGCACTGTCTATACCAATGCCGAGATTCGTTATATACTTGACTGTGCGCCGACCAATACACTGGTGCTGATCGATGAGACCTATTGCGACAGTGAAGATTACAGCGCCTCGGAGTTAATCAGGCGCTATGAAAACCTGATCGTTATCAAGTCGTTTTCCAATGTCTATGGCTTGGGCGGATTGCCGTTCGGTTACATTCTGGCCAGCCCGGATAATATAAAGATGATTGAACGTCTGCGAACCGGGAGAAAATCCTCGGCGCTGACCCTGGCTGCCGCCTCGGCGGTACTCAAAGATCTCGAATATATTAACCGCCGCGTGGAACAACTTCGCGATAATATGATTTTTCTGTCGGTCAGGCTTCGCGGACTGGGTATCTCCGTCCGCGTGACGCCGTCCGATTTTATTCTTATCCGGGTGGCCGACCCCATTGCCGTACAGAAAGCGCTCGCCCGGGAAGGAATTAACGCGGCCGATATCAGCCATCTCAGGCAACTGGAGCGATATATAAAGGTACCGGTTCGTGATGATGAGTCCAGTGCACGTCTGGTGGAAGCATTTGAAAAGATGTCGGTTGAGGATTACCGGGTAAGGTACGATCAGCCGGCAAAGGTCATATTAAGGCGTACTGCGGAATTTAACGGCGGTACTTTGCGCAAGGAAGAGGCGGTGCTTTAAGGCCGTTGATGTGGATAGGTCTGTACATTATGCGGAGATGAGGCATCCGCTATCTTGTTGTAACATTGCAGGATACAAAATTCAATCAGGACGGGATGTTCTGATTGGCAAAAATGAAAAGGATTTCATGGGCTAAAGAATTTCAGGCAGAAGACGACAATACTCAGAAAGCGTATAGCTTCAAAGGGGTTTATTAATACAGTCAATCCGGATATCCAGGGGCAAAATATCTGAGATTCCCAGGGGTTTACGGGTCTGCCGGAATGAGTTTTATGATGGCGCAGATTATTGAAAGGTACTGGGCAGAAGAACTTTTATATCGAATTTTCAAATCGGTATTTTTAACGGCGCTGCTGGCGCTCTATAATTTCGGGTATGAATTCTCCGGGCCCCCGGAATCTTCAATCATCTTTTTAATATCAGCCATTTTACTTCAGGTTTTTATTTTGGTGCGACTCCCTGCCCGGGAAATCAAGCCACTGTCATATATGCGTACGGATTTAAAGGTGATTTTAGCGCAGGAAGCGAAATATCTGTTTGCCCTGACCGCTCTGGTATTCTTTGCCGGATGGCCGGTCGATCACACTATATTTGGACTATTTGTAATTTCGAATTTCATTGTCCAGATGATACTGTTTTTTTTCTGGCGCGGATATAATTTACATATTCTTAAGCCTCAGAATATGAAATCGCCCACCGGTTCCGAAAAGACCGTAATAATTGTGGGGGCATCCCGGCGCGGCAAAAACGCCGCCGAGGTATTTTTATCGCATCCTGATTTAAATGTCCGCGTTCTCGGATTTGTCGATTTTTACCGCAAGGGTTACTGGCGGTATCGCGATATTCCGCTTATCGGTCATGCCGATTCGATAAGGGATTTGATATCTAAAAATCAGGTCGATTTTGTGGTAATGGCGACCGAGCCGGAAGACTATGTTAAAAGCCAACAGGTTTTCACGACTGTGGAGAAAATGGGTGTGAATATTTTTCTGCTGCCTCATGTTTTCCAGCAGAGCATTTCCAAATGCCGCACGTCCTCTTTAAATGGGACGCCGGTTCTTATGTATAACTCGACTCCTCAGAATCAATTAGGGATATTTGTCAAGGAAGCTCTCGATCGTATAGGCGGATTGGTCGGACTGGCTTTGTCGGCCCCGGTTCTTTTCATTGCGGCGATTGCCATAAAACTTGAGTCGCCCGGTCCTATAGTTTTTAAGCAGAAACGATCCGGCATGGGCGGCCGGCTTTTCGACATGTACAAGCTTCGAACCATGTCCGTCGGCGCCGACCGGCAAAAAGATAAGATTATGCACCTCAACGAGATGTCCGGGCCGGTGTTCAAGATAAAAGACGACCCCCGTATTACCCGGGTGGGGAAAATTCTGAGAAAATTATCCCTCGATGAATTCCCGCAGTTTCTCAATGTTGTCAAAGGCGAAATGTCGCTTGTCGGACCACGGCCGGCCCTTCCAAAGGAAATTGAAAAATACGAACTATGGCAGCATCGCAGGCTCTCGGTCAAACCGGGGCTGACCTGTATTTGGCAGGTGAGCGGCCGAAATAGCATCGATTTCGATAAATGGATGGAGCAAGATCTGGAATATATCGATAACTGGTCTCTGAAAAAGGACGCCGAATTGATTGTTAAAACGATTCCGGCCGTGCTTAGATCCCGGGGTGCCTGCTAAGCAGGTCTCATTTAACGCATTTAAATCATATACAATGGGCAAATCGACAAAAACCGATTTTACGGAACATTGACCGAATTTGTCTGTTTTTATTTTCATGATGAGTTTGCGTTCAATAATACAATTTGCCGCGTTTCTGCTTCCGATTCTGCTGACCCCGCTCTGGTGCGAGTCGGAAACGGATGTGAATCGCAAGAAGGGTAATGTCATGGATAAATTAAGTTCGGTCGTCTCCAATCATGCCCATACCAATCGGTTGATAGATGAAAGTTCGCCGTACCTGCTTCAGCACGCCCATAATCCGGTAAACTGGTATCCCTGGTCTGACGAAGCTCTGGAAAAAGCTCGGAGCGAGGATAAACCGATATTTCTTTCAATCGGCTATGCCGCCTGCCGTTTGCCCGCCGAGTCGGCCGATGAACTTCAAAAGCAACTAACCGGGCTGTGATTTGCAGATTTCGATTCTTTTCCTGTA
>DAOWOO010000370.1 GCA_030642025.1 Candidatus Zixiibacteriota bacterium
CCGCCCCAGCGGACGGTTTCATCGAGATGAGTGGCGATAAGCGAGGTCGGTTTCAATTGTTCATATATAGCTGTAGTGTCGATCAGGTCACTGGTACGGGTGCATACCGAGAAGACCAGGAAGGTCATATCGGCATCGATGGCCGGGATTTTTTCCAGTACTGATGACTGACGCTCCGGCCGTGTACTGAATGGCGGAGTATCGATCAGCAATACGGTGTCATTATCGACCTTACTCACAAAGTCACCGGAAGGAATATCGAACGGCACTTCCAGGATATCGGCATAACCGCTTATCTCCTCGAAAGCCGAGATTTTTGCGGTATCCAGCGATGCCAATTTTACTTTCAGGCGTTCATTAATTGTCAAATGAGCGGCCAGTTTGGCCATAACCGAAGTCTTTCCCGCTCCCGGAGGCCCGGCAAAGACCAGGCTCATTCCCGGTTCGATTATTATCTCGGTTGCCAGGTTTTGCTCCAGAATTTCTTCCAGAGTAGTCCGGGCGGTACTTTCAGCATCACCGCCGGGCTCAAACCGGTCGGACATCTCGTCAATCATTCGGCGCGCCGATTCGGCGGGGATGTCGGCGTCAATCAGATTCAGATAGACCGATTCAAAACGCCGGTCAATATCCCGGGGGATACCGTTCAGCCGCCGGGAATCGAGAATCAGATCAAGGGTCTTTTCCAGCCGGGCGGCAAGCTCGGGGCTGCCGAATGCGTTCGTTGACGATGCGGTCACACTATCGGCTTGCCGCGGCGGTCTTTTTGCCATAGGCCGCACACATGCCTTATGTACTATCGGGGGCGACACCGATTTATCTGCCGCCGCTTCATCGATACAGGCGGTCACCTCGACCTGGCTCTCGGGTTTGTTAGTCTCGGCGGCCGAGCAGACACGGGTTTTGAGAATAACGGCGTCACGACCCATCTCTTCCCGTATCTTTTTCAGGGCGGCGGCAACGGTGTCCGCTGTAAACGACTTAATCACCATTTTCCAGCCTCACAGTTCCGTTGGAGATAACCTCCACATTGTTATTGATTTCGTTGTATGACAGGACAACCAGTTGCGGGCATGAAGCCTCGGTCATCCGCCTGAGCGCTAACCGGATATTCGGCGAACACAGGCATATCGGTGTCTGACCGGCCATCGTCATTTTCTCCGTTTCCTCGGCAATGGCTTTGAGCAGGCGTTCGGAATCAGCCGGGGCGGTAACCAGCATCAATCCCTGCTTGGTATTCTGCACCGAGTCGGTCAACAACTGTTCAATGGCAGGATCGATAGTAAAAACCGTAATCCGGTTATTCTGATCCCTGTACTGTTCCGTGATTTGCCGCTTAAGCGCCATCCTGACATATTCGGAGAGCACATCCGGCTCTTTGGTCGCCTGATAATAATCGGTAATTGTTTCCATTATAGTCGGCAGGTCGCGGACTCCCACGCGCTCGGATAAAAGCGATTGCAGTACTTTCTGTACCACCGAGTACGGGACTGTCCCGGGGACGACATTCTCGACCAGTGACGGGTAATCCTCCTTGAGGGTTTCCATCAGGTGAGCCACATCCTGCCGGGTTAACAGGTCGGCGGACGACTTTTTTATCACTTCTGTCAGGTGGGTGGAGATAACCGCCGACGGTTCGACCGTGGTGTATCCCTGGCTCTCGGCAATATCTTTCAGATTGGGAATTATCCAGACGGCATTAAGCCCGAAGGCCGGTTCCTTTGTATTAAAGCCTTCCAGCTTTTCTTCCGACAGACCGGGATTGATAGCCAGGATATGGTCGAGCATCAGTTCGTATGATGCCACCTCGATTCCCTTGACCTTTATCCGGTACTGATTGGGTCCCAACTGAACATTATCGCGTATGCGAACCGGCGGGACAATAATACCCAGCTCCTGCGCCAGTTGCCGCCGGATGCCGGTCACCCGGCCAAGCAGATCGCCGCCCTGGTTATCGTCAACCAGGGGTATTAAACCGTAGCCGATTTCCAGTTCCAGTAAGTCTATCTTGAGCAGGTCTTCGGTTCTTTCCTCGGGCGAAATTGATTCCCTCTCCAGTTTTTTCTTTTCCTCATTGATTTTGTCTTTTTTAATCGCCTCGTTAGCCAGATATCCGCCCGCCCCGACTATCAGGCCGAGCAGCATAAATGGTATGGTCGGCATTCCCGGAATCACTCCAAACAGGATCAGCATACCGGAGGCAATCATGATCGCCCTTGGTTGACGAGACAATTGCATGGTCAGATCCTGACCCATGTTCGTTTTTGATGCATTACGGGTAACAATGATACCGGCGGCGGTGGATACGATTAACGCTGGTACCTGGGTCACCAGACCGTCACCAATCGATAGAAGAGTGTACGTCCGAAGCGACTCGCTAATGGTCATATCGCACATCATCACCCCGATGATTATCCCGCCGAAGATATTAATCATGGTGATAAGGATACCGGCAATGGCATCGCCCCTGACGAACTTGGAGGCGCCGTCCATAGCTCCATAAAAGTCGGCCTCATTGCTGATTTTCTCACGGCGCTCTCTGGCGACGTCTTCATCGATAAGACCGGCATTGAGATCAGCGTCGAGAGCCATCTGCTTGCCGGGCATAGCATCGAG
>DAOWOO010000227.1 GCA_030642025.1 Candidatus Zixiibacteriota bacterium
ATCAGCTCATAACGTACGGCCAGAGGGGAGTATCCTTTATCCATAATCTGCCGGAGGGTGAAATAGTTATTTAATGATTTCGACATTTTCCTTCCCTCCACAATCAGATGTTCCGAGTGCAGCCAGAAATTGACAAACCTTTTCCCGGTAGCGCCCTCGGATTGGGCGATTTCATTTTCATGGTGGGGAAACTTGTTATCCACTCCGCCGCAATGAATATCAAAAGTTTCACCGAGGTATTTCATCGACATAGCCGAACATTCGATATGCCATCCCGGTCTCCCCTTGCCGAGCTCGGTCTCCCAGAATACATCACCGTCATTTTCGTCCCAGGCTTTCCACAATGCAAAATCGGACGCCGACTCCTTTTCATACTCATCAGTTGAGACTCTGGCGCCAGCCTTTAATCCGGCGAGGTCAATATGCGACAGTTTGCCATACTCGGGAAATTTCTCAATGGAATAGTAATAATTGCCGTCAACTTCATAAGCGACTCCCTTGTCCAGGAGTTTTTTGACAAGGGCCAGCATTTCCGGAATATGCTTTGTCGCCTCGGGATAATACTCAGCCCGTTCGATCCCCAGAGTATCGATATCCTCAAAAAAAGCCTGCTTGTATTTGGCCGTATACTCACCAAGAGATATCCCCCGCTCCATTGATCCCCTGATGGTCTTGTCATCGATATCTGTAATATTCATCACATGGGTGATATTGTATCCCTTGTATTTCAGGTATCGTCGAAGGAGGTCCTCAAACATATATGTCCGGAAATTTCCGATATGCGCATAGTCGTATATTGTCGGACCGCAAGTATACAGCCTGACATTGTTGTCATCAATTGGTTTGAATTCCTCTTTGGCCCTTGACATAGTATTATAAAAATGAAGTGACATGGTCCACCTTACCGTTTTAACGAATATAACAAATCTTCCTTACTATTAAATGGTAAAATTACAATATTGACCCTGAATGTGCAAACAATTATTCTATTTACACTTATCGGCAATTTTCACCGAAAGAATCGCAAGAAGTTCGGAAAGCGACTGAATCATTATCAACTCATCGGGCAGCGGTTCCGGGTATTCGCGGCCTTCACGGTATCTAATTATGGCATTCATCCCGAATTCGACGGGACCGTGATAATCCTCGATATATCTATCACCAACAAACAACAGATGTTCAGGCGCGATTTGTATTAAGTCAACGGCCTCCTGATAAATTGATCGATGCGGTTTTCTATACCCGAATTCCGACGAAAATACGGTAAAATCAAAAAGGTCGAAGATATCGTAATTTTTAAGTTCGTTCCGGTGAAACTCCGCCGGATATATGGTGTTGGAAACCAGTCCAATTTTTATTCCCGCCGATTTTAACCCTCGTAGTACGATCGGGACATCGGCAAACATGGTAACCTGCCTGACCAACGGCTGAGAGTATGCTTCGAGGAAATCTTCGACCAGCCGTTGATCGGCATTTATGCCGCATTTACACATCAAATCAATGGCGGCGTCAGTTATGATCCATTCTTTAAGAGTTCTGGCCGAATATTCGCGGTATCTGTCTCTGATATCCAGATAGTAAGCAGTAAAATCGCCCAACGAGGGCATTTTAAATTCCCGATCCTTCAAGAAAGCGTAGCCGGACTCAACGCTTTGGAGACTGAGTTCATCCCAGGGAATCGTTTCATATTCCAGAAGAGTTGATCCCAGGTCGAAAATAACGCCGTCAATTTTCGATGTCAGACCCGTTCTCATTTCTTAATTGCCAGTTCACATAGTCTTTGCATTAAATCATCAAAGCCGATTCCGGCCTCTTTGGCCGCCATCGGTACCAGTGAAAGCTCGGTCATCCCCGGTAGAGTATTGACTTCCAGAAAGTGGGGTTTGTTCCGATCATTGAGGATAAAATCGACTCGGGCGACGCCGGAACAGCCAATCGTCTCGAAGGCTATCCCGGCCATTTCCTGTATTCGCCGCGCCGCCCCGCCAGGTATCTTGGCCGGACATATATATTCCGATTCGTCTTTGGTGTACTTGCACTGGTAGTCATACAATTCATTGGCCGGGACTATTTCCACTAATGGCAGTACTTTTCCATCAAGAACGGCGGCAGTGATTTCGCGGCCTTTGATATACTCTTCCACCAATACCTCGGAGGTAACATCAAAGGCATTCCTAAAAGCATCGGCCAGGGTTTGCTTATCCTTTACCAGTGTCAATCCCACCGTTGAACCGCCATTGTTTGGTTTGACAATAAACGGAGGAGAAAATCGATTCAGTACCTCCGAGTGAAGGGCCTGCAAATCGGCATATTTCGAACGCTTGACCAGCATCCAGTCCGGCGTAAGTATGTCCTCGGCTTTCAGTATCCGTTTGGCTATATCCTTATTCATTGAGATTGCCGAAGCCAACATACTGGAGCCGGTGTATTTTTTTCCGGCAAGATCCAGCAGGGCCTGGATTGTGCCGTCTTCGCCGGTACCGCCGTGAAGCCCCAGAAAGATAATATCTGCATCATTGTAATCATCTGTATTCAAGACCGCCGCCAGCGCCCCGGTGTTGGTTGGCTTTAATGCAATTCTGGATGACGATTCGGTATCTTTATCGAGCAAAAATTTACCATCCTGCCCTAAGAGGGTTTCTCCTGATGCCGGGTCAATGACAGAGACACTATGCCCCAGCCTTTGCAGGGATTTTGTTATGGCCCGTCCCGAGGCCAGCGAAACCTCGCGTTCGGCGGAGTCGCCTCCGGCCAGCACCAGTATTTTCATTTCAGGCGGCACTTTTTTTCGTCTTCCTTATTTTCAAGACAATCAGGATTATCGCTATAATTATTATTATCGGCCATACTATTCTTTCATACAAATGAAAATAATAGGCGATAGTCTCAAAATTCACCACAAATATATATGTCCCGAATAAAAGCAGGCTGTTGAATATCCAGAAAGATATCGAAGCGAACAGGAACATCGGACCGGCCCGATAATTGCTCATCCCGGCCACCAGCGTTATGACCGCCCTTGCCCCGACAATAAACCGGTTGAATAGAATCAAAAGCAGACCCTTCCGGGCAAACCAATCTTCCAGTCTGCGGATATCATCTGCCGAAAAATAGCGGAAATTTTTCGCGATAAAGTAATCCCGACCGAATCTCCGACCCAGATAATAAACCAGCATCAGTGAACATATTCCTCCGACGTAAACGGCAGCAAAAACACCGGCAATCTCCAGTCGTCCCGAGGCCGCCAGCGCTCCGCCGGTCAAAGTAAAGAAATCTCCCGGAAATGGCGGAAATATATTCTCGACAAATGATGCCGCAAACAGAGTCAGGTATATTAACCACGGCCCATAGATAAACAGCCGGTCCAAAAACTCATTAATCAGTTGTAATGATTGTTCCATCGTCTTTATAGATTAGCGAGATGGCCATAACCGCAATACCTTCCCCCCGGCCGACAAACCCCATCATTTCATTAGTCGAGGCTTTGATGGAAATACTCCGTCCATCGACAAGGAGAATCCGGGATATTTTCTGGCACATTGAGGGAATATGCGGGCTCATTTTGGGCGCTTCGGCAATGATAACCGAATCGACATTGCCGACCCGGTAACCCTCGGAAACGATCATCTGAAAAGTCTCGGCCAGCATCAAGGTTGATTTCATTCCTTTGTACCCGGGATCGGTATCCGGGAAATGTCGACCGATATCACCCAGTCCGGCGGCTCCCAGAATCGAATCAGCGATGGCATGAAGCAGGACATCGGCATCGCTGTGTCCATCAAGCCCATATTTATACGGGATAATCACGCCACCGAGTACCAGCGGACGGTCGGCGACCAACCGATGGGAATCATATCCGATGCCGATTTTAATGAGCGGTCCCATATCTATCCTCTATTACGGCGCGGACCAGTAAAAGATCGTTTTCCCCGGTAACTTTAAGATTTATATTCCC
>DAOWOO010000417.1 GCA_030642025.1 Candidatus Zixiibacteriota bacterium
AAATACGCAGGAAATAGAATGTGGCAAACTGTATGACCCGTTAAATGATGGATTTGTTCGGTCCGTCTGATCATATAACGATAATAATTAACAAGCCCGGTTGTATTAGACAACCGGGCTGGTTTTTTATGGCTGATTCTCTCCCCCGTTAACCGTCAGGGATCTATTTCAGCAATATCATCGGTTTTGAATCGATATAATCGCCGGCCTTGATCCGATACAGATAAACACCGGACGCATAATCGGAAGCATCCCATTTCACTTCAACCCATCCGGGCTCGCTGTATCCATTCCACTCGGCAACCTGCTGTCCCAGTATGTTGAATATTGTCAGCTTCCACTCCGATTGATTGGGAAGTGCGAATTCAATAGTTGTCCGCGGGTTGAAAGGATTAGGATAATTCTGTTTCAGGGCAAATGCTTTCGGGACTTCCGTAATTCCGGATTTTATCATCCAGCCATCGAAAGTGGAAACGTCGATTGATTTGATACTGCTGTTTCCATCGACTTTCAGAATCGGCCCGGATTCCAGGGCGGCTATCTCATCGATATTATATATCAGAACCCTGGTGGCGGTACCGTCAAAGTTGTATTTCAGCTGCATGTTCGATATATCTTCAGCCAACGTCGGATGAACCTCACCCTCAAAGATTATCTGAATGACACCGAGAGGTACATCGGTATGGGTTATGGTTACCATATTGCCCCGCAGATCAAAGTTCGCCAATTGGCCTCTCACCGGCGCCGGTTTGGGAACCGGCGGAGCATCACCGATAATAACCCTGATAAGGTAAGTCAGATCCGCCACCGTAAGGACAATACGGTCGGCATTGATATCGGTCGCGGCCGTCTGACCCTCCTGGTTTACCGTGAAGGCGGATAATCCGTAGATGAAATAGTCGGTAAAGACCACCGCATCGGCGATTTCATAAGCGATACCATTCAGGTTAACGTCGCCGCGGGCGTCGATAGAATCGGCACAGATAATATCGACTCCGCCGTTGACAAAATCGACACAGCGAAGTGGTTTCGGTTTACCGGGACCACCACCCAGCATACAGGTGTCCGGCGCTCCGTAGAAGCCCGGGAAGCCATAACTATAGTCGGTGATATCGTTGAGTTCAAAATCATATACCAGGCGGGAAACCCAGAGGGTATCACCCTCTTTCGATGAGAACGAGTTATCACCGCATTCGGTCCAGAAGAATCTGACCGGCACGTACAGGCATTCCAGGGAGCGGTCGTTGCTTACTATGAAGTTGATTTTCGCTATTGAGCCGATGGCGCTCTCGAAATAACAATCAGGGTGATAAGCGCCATTGTTGGTTTCGGCCATACCGACAACACTAAGAATACCCGATGGACAACCCTCACAGTTACCGTTATATCCGAAACGATAAGTCAGGAATTCCCAGTCGCAATCTTCAAAGAGCTGACCGGGCAAAACCCCGACCGGAACCAGCGCCGATTGATCATAAGCAATCAGCAGACTAAACCCGCCGAGTTTCTTGACCGAACCATAAAGTTTGATATCAACGGTCGTATGATGTCCCTGATAGGCGTCATGAACTTTTTCGATTTCGACGCGGATACATTCGTCGATTTCCATCTCGATACATATCGAATCAACCGCCTCCAGACCGCAGGCGTCAATAGCTTTAACCTCAAGGCAGTATATCCCGGTGGAGTCGGCGAAGAAACGTATCTGTCCGGAAGATGGCAGGTATTCGCCGATCGGTGATACGATAATACTGCTGATATTGTCGTCAGGATCGTCGATATCGGCGTCGAAGTAAACATCAGTCGGGTCTTCGAAAAAGGCGACAAAATCATACGGCAGACTGACAGTTGGCGGCTGGTTGTAATCCAGCGTAACATGCGACGTATCATACGTCTCCACATCGCAGGAATCGACCGCTTTTATAATAAAGTCATATGTCTTTTCATATGGCGGAAATACAAATTCAATTTCACTGCCGTCAAAAGTCCCGTGCAGGCTTTCCAGTGTGCATGATTTTAGATTGCCGTCGGGATCAAAACAGGAGGCCGCCCACCATATTGTATCACCCGGTTCGCAGCGGAAATACGAGGTGCCCTCGCCGGCATCGGCAAGCGGTGGTGTATTCATGACAAACGCCACAATAAACGTATCCTGACAGAAGGTGCCGCAGTCATCAAC
>DAOWOO010000319.1 GCA_030642025.1 Candidatus Zixiibacteriota bacterium
CAGCGTTGATCTGCATATCCACACCAACTGCTCCGACGGCCTGTTGACGCCGCAGGAAGTGATCGATTTCTGCCTCAAAAACGGCGTGAAATATGTCTCCATTTCAGATCATGATACGGTTGAGGCTTATTACCAACTGGATGGTTATGTAGAGGAGAAGGAGATCACTCTGATCCCCTCGGTTGAGCTGTCAACATCCTGGAAGGAAACCGATTTTCATATCCTGGGCTATCTGATCGAC
This sequence comes from Candidatus Zixiibacteriota bacterium, assembly GCA_030642025.1. Lineage (GTDB taxonomy): Bacteria > Zixibacteria > MSB-5A5 > GN15 > PGXB01 > DAOWOO01. The sequence continues at coordinate 242 of DAOWOO010000319.1, forward strand.
TATAAAAGCCCTCTGTTTGAGCAAAAGATCAATCATTTTCGCCATGAACGCTTTAAACGGGGTGAGGCGATCGTAAAAAAACTGAACGAACTTGGGATCGAATTGTCCATGGAAACTGTAAAAAGAGTGGCCGGCAATTCGGTTATGGGACGGCCTCATGTGGCCGACGCGCTGGTGAAAGAGGAGTTTGTACTGACACTGGATGAAGCCTTCGCTCGTTACCTGGGGTATCATGCCCCGGCCTATGTCCCCAAGGAGTATCTTTCCCCCGAGGAGGCCATCAGCCTGATTCACAGGGCTCATGGCGTGGCTATCTGGGCGCATCCCGGCCCGGTGAACCGCGATAACCTCTTGAAGGCTTTTATCGATATGGGTCTGGACGGCGTGGAGGCCTATCATCCTCTGCACGATTACAAAATGAGCAAACGCTATATAAATCTCGCCAAAAAGAATGATATTATTTATACGGGCGGTTCCGATTGTCACGCTCGCCGCGGCCGTATTCTCATCGGTTCGCAAAAAGTGCCGTATAAATGTTATAAGATGCTACTCAAAGTCAGTGAAAAATACGCTTGAGATAGGAGTAAATGTGAACAAGATATTGCCGTTTATGATTTTGCTGGGGATTATGATTTCCGGCGCAGTCTATGCCCAAACCCTTTCACCCGAAGCGGATGAACTTCTTTATCAGAAAATATTGAATTTTAAAAACGGTTCCGCCCAGCCTCTGAGCCTTTCAGGCGAAGAACCGCAAATCGTTAAATGCGGAACTCCATATATTATCAGTCTCACCAATCAGGTCCGTTATGCCTCGAAAAGAACGCAGGACGCCTGGCTCGCGCTTCTGACCGCAAGATTCGACGCCGAGGCCCCGGATACATTCGGTTCATCCGACGGACATTATCTGATCCATTACGCGGCCGAGGGTGTTCATGCGGTTAGAATTGACGATGAATTTGGCGTCGACCCGATCAGCGGAGTACCGGAATATGTCGAAAGCGTCGCGGCCATCTATGATTCGGTCTGGGAATATGAGATTAATTACCTTGGTTACAAGGAGCCTCCGGCGGACAGCTTCTACGAATCGGGCGGGGATGAGCGTTTTGATGTTTATCTGGCCGATCTGGGAACTATCGATCAGGATTTTCTAAATGCCTATGGCGTCACATTCCCCGACGTCCTGACCGGACCCAACAACCAATGGGCGACGGCCTATCAGCTTCTGGATAATGATTACGAAGATTACGCCATTTATGAGGATAAACCGCTGGAAATCATCAGGGTCACCGCCGCGCATGAATTCTTTCATGTCATTCAGTTCGGTTATGACTATTTCGAATACGAGGATATGGGCACCGTAAATGACTATTATGATGACAGGCACCACTGGCTGGAGATGACTGCGGTATGGATGGAGGAGCAGGTTTTCGATGGCGTCAATGATTATTATTATTATCTTCCATACTATTTCCCATTGATTCATCGTTCGCTTCAGACCAACAATCCGGGAATTTACCAATACGGAGCTGTGATCTGGCCTCTGTATCTGTCCCAAAAATGGGGGGATAATATCATCCGGCGGATTTGGGAAAAATGCGAGGAGGTTCCCGATCCGAACGCCTTCCAGTCGGCCATACCCGAGGCGATCGATGAATATTCCAACTCCACCTATACTTTCGAAAAAGCTCTCTCGGAATTTTATATCTGGGCCTATTTCACCGGCGACAGAGTCCGTCCCGACTTCGGATTCGATGAGGCTGAAAACTGGGCGCAGGTGCCGAATCAGGTTGTTTACGGCAATGATACCGTCGATTACATGCTCAGGTATGATAGCTATCCGTTCGAATTCGCCCAAGCCAGCTATCAATTCCTGCCCGACCATTTGGGCGGTTTCTATATTCGTTTATCCGGATTCGGTCAGCTGGATTCGAATCTGCATATGGACTTTTGGGGTCTGAATTCCAAGTATGGCAACACTATCACCTGGAACAACCGCATCATAGCATGGAATCCGCATATTGCATCTCAAAATGTTTATATTGATCCTACTATATATCCCGATAGTTTCTCAACTACCATCGGCGAAGAAATCCTGAATTCCTATGATGAGGTTATCCTGGTTCTCTCCCCCTTTACCAATCTATCGGTCAACCGGCCGCTACTCAACCGCCTGACGTTTACCTTGAACGTCGCCGACACCTCCGTGCCTGTAACGGAGTACATGATATCCGATCCATATCCGAATCCATGCGTGTTATCCGCCGATGAAGACCGGCAGATATTTGTCAAGGTTTTCCAACCCGAACCCCAGAATATAAAAATGCAGATTTTTAATCTGGCGGGGGAGAGGATTTACGCAGCGGATTTTGAGACCTCAAATACGGTCGAGCGGATAGTCTGGAATGGTAAAAACGAATCCGGGGAAACGGTCGCGTCGGGTCTCTACATAATGTATATCAGCGCGGGAGATATAGATAGGATTACCAAAATCGCCGTGATCGAATGACCTCAGGGTATACCAAAGCCCTTGTTTTGACCGCCCTTTTCGCAGGGCAGGCGTTTATCGCCAATTTCTTCATGTTGTTTCTGCCCAATGTTTCTCCGGCTTTCCTGGTATTATTTACCGCCGCTTTTTCATTGGGATCCGGCGGGGGGATGCTGGCGGGCGGGCTGGGTTTTTTCTGGTTCTAATATTTCACCCCCTAGGGCATGCCGTTTTTGCGGCGGCGGGCGGGACGGATAATATTCGGCGCAAGGGTCGGTTTAGGGGGTGCGGTGGCCGCTCGGTTTAGGCCGATA
>DAOWOO010000021.1 GCA_030642025.1 Candidatus Zixiibacteriota bacterium
CCAAAACCGGACGCATCCATGTATGGCTCTTCATCCAGCCTTGTGTATCTTGCCTGGGCATTGATCGTTGGAAGAAAATTCGTCCGGGCGATCTTCACTCCTGAATTGGCCTCATCGACCTTGTATGATGCCGCTGCCAACGCATGATTGTTCTCCAGAGCCATCCTGGTGGCCTGTTTCAGGCCAAGTCTGAGTGTGTCAGCGCTAACATTGGGTGCGATAATTAGGCACGCGGCAACGGCAGATACCAGGAAGCCAACTGGACATTTTGATCGGGCCTGTCCCATAAGGCAGTGCCAAGTATATGTCAGTTTATTCAATTTGAATTGATCTCCTTTCAAATGTTCATCTCTTTTCTCATGCAAAATAGCAGAGGTTTGTCGTCGCTTTACTCTTTAGCCATACCCGCAAGAATCAACTTCGTGATATAGCTGACTTCTGTGTCAACACCCGTGTAATCAACGTCAGATGCGGCCATAGCATCTGCCTGCTGAAAGGCTCTGAGCTTCACCGCATCAGATATCGTCAGAATTGCACTGGCGATTTTCCTGCAATTGCACTGCTTGAAATCACCCACCTTGACACCTTCCTCTATGATGTCTGTAAGGAAAGTGATCTCCCGGTTAAGATATTCCTGATAAAGTTTGTTAACCAATGGCGCTACCTCCACAACTACCTGGATGGAAATGTCGAGAAGATTCGTCATCTTGCGAAAATGTTCCAGTCGAGCCTTTATATATCGTAAAACTTTTTTACTGGCTGTTTTTTCCCTGGCAACCTCGCTTTGAAGCCAGTCAATCATTTCTCTGCCTTCACCAGTTATGACATCCCGAAAGATTGCCTCCTTGCTGTCGTAGTAGTGATATAGGGAGCCTGCCTTCATCCCAACCACTTGGGCGATGTCATCCAGGGTCGTCTTGGCAAAACCATGCCTGGCGAAGCAGCGCCCGGCTGCGTTGTGAATCTCGTCTTTTCTTATCATTCCCGGATCAGTCGGGCCACTCATCGAACTGCCTCGTCTAAATAATCTAATATTCTGTTATATCGTTAGATTATACATAATAATTAATATGAATGTCAAATCTTTTTTATTCAAATTCCTGATTTACGGAAGTATTTTAAGTTTCTAATTAGATTGTTATACTAAAAGGATTTACTTGAGACGGTTTTTTGAGTCTAACCTATTATTAACCATAATATTTACCTGTATCTGCGTTTATGAAGTATATAATTACCAAAGAAAATAGGCCACTGTATAAGTAGCTCACGGAAGAAATGTTGGATACGCTGTCTGTCGTATGGGGAATTACGGCGCGTACTTGTCGAATTTGTCCCAATATGCCTGTGACAACTGGTAGGTCACAAAGTCGCCGTCTCCCGAAGATTTCGCCTCGATAATCCCCAGTTTTTCGGCATAATCCAAAAGCTGGGTGAAATCGGGCCGCGAACTCAGTTTGGTTTTTGCATCAACTTCGGGGTTGATTTCCCATTTGCCCTCTTGTTTGCCGAGCGCGCCGACATTCTCCTTGCAGGCCGTAAAAAGAAATTGCTGCAGAGAAAACTGACTGTGCGGGAAGACATTCAGTTTCGGCGGCGGCAACGGGATATCCCTTCCCAGGGCCATTTCGTACCTGAAATGTTTATATAATTCCAATCCCATACTGCTAAAATCGGCAATAGTTGACAAAAATTCAAATGTAAAATATTGATTTTTTAAAGAATATGAATATTGCCGAATTTCGGATAAAAGGTCAAAATTCCGGATAATGCCATATAAATTGCGGGTTTCGACAAAAATGTATCTGATCAGTCATCCGAGCGCCCGATGAAATACCCCTGCAATTGTGCAATTTCAATTCGGAATCGACAAATTGTAAATAACGGTCGCAATATTATGGTCGATATAATTTTGACGAAATCCGTATTAATTCGTATCTTAAAACAGAAGCCTTTTATGACTGACAGGGAGCAGACATGAGACATTTTGATAAGATATTTAACCAACCGACCAGGTTTTTTATCTTAATTCTCTTTCTGATAGTTACTGTTTTCGGATATGCCGCCGCTGAGCCGCCGGAGTATTATGATTTACGTAATGTCGATGGCGCCAACTATGTCTCCGGTGTCAGAGAGCAGCAGGGGGGAACCTGCTGGGCCCATGGAGCTATGGCGGCTATGGAGGGAAATCTCCTGCTTACCGGGGCCTGGACGGCATCAGGTGAGACCGGTGAACCAAACCTGGCCGAGTATCATCTCGACTGGTGGAACGGCTTCAACAAGTACCACAACGACGACACCGATCCGCCCGACGGGGGCGGTTTGACCGTGCACGAGGGCGGCGATTATCGGGTTACGGCGGCATACCTGGCGCGCGGGGAAGGTGCTGTAAGAGATATCGATGCGCAGTCGTATAACAATCCACCCGACCGGCATAAGGACAGCTATCATTATTTCTATGTCCGTGATATCGAATGGTACACCGCCGGGGATAATCTCGAAAATATCAATACGATTAAAGAAAAGCTGATGACCGATGGCGTAATCGGTACGGCCATGCTGTACGATGCAATCTACATGACCGATTATGTGCACTACCAGCCGGAAAGCAGTACGATTGATCCTACCCATGCCATAGCCATTGTCGGCTGGGATGATAATAAGCAAACCCAGGCCGATCAGCCCGGCGCCTGGCTGTGCAAGAACAGTTGGGGCGACGGTTGGGGTTTTTACGGTTATTTTTGGATATCGTATTATGACAAACACTGCGGCCGACATCCGGAAATGGGGGCGGTATCTTTCCAGAATATTGAACCTATGCGGTATGATAAAATATACTACCATGATTATCACGGCTGGCGCGCCACAAAGGCGGATATTGTCGAGGCGTTCAACGTCTTCACGGTCGAGCGTAACGAGCAGTTGCAGGCGGTAAACTTTTTCACGGCGGCGGACAATGTCGATTACACGATAAAAATATATGGCCGTTTCGAGAGCGGTCAGCTCCATGACGAAATTACCAGCCAGACCGGGCATATCGAGCATACCGGTTTTCATACGATTGACCTGAATACTCCGATTGAATTGAGTAGGGAAGATAATTTCTATATTTACCTGGCCCTTTCAGAAGGCGGTCAACCGTACGGCTGCACTTCGGAGGTTCCGGTACTTCTGGGAGCCAAACAGATAGTGATAGTCGATTCATATTCGGAGCCGGGACAGAGTTATTACCATGAGGGTGGTACATGGAAGGATCTTTACGATTTCGACAATTCGGCCAATTTCTGTACGAAGGCGCTGACTATTGTCCGGAGTATGGAAGTCGAATCAGACGATAATTTTAATGCCGAGGGCCCCCTGGGCGGCCCATTTGATCCGGAAAGCAAAACCTACCGGTTTTTCCATAAATATGAGCAACCGATTGAATACACGGTGACTACCGATGTCTCAGCGCACTGGGTAACATTGTCAGGCGATATTGCAGGTACGCTTCAGCCAGGTGATACCGCCGAGATTACGGTGACGATAAATGACAATGCCAACGGACTGGTCAACGGCAGGCATACGGCCGGTGTTTATTTTGCCAATCTAAGCAATCATCTCGATGACACCACCCGGCAGGTTGAATTGATTGTCGGGACCCCAACATTGAAACATGAATGGACTCTTGAAACCGACCCCGGATGGACTTGTGAAGGTGATTGGGAATATGGCTGCCCGACCGGCGGCGGCGGATATGCAGGTTTCGGGGCCGATCCGATCGGAGGATACACGGGCGACTATGTTTATGGTTACAATATTGACGGCAATTATCTTGGCAATATGAAAGAAAAACATCTGGTCTCCGGTCCGATTGTCTGCTCGCATCTGTTGAAAACGCGATTGAAATTCATGTGCTGGCTGGCGATCGGGGTCAATGCGTACGGGTATGTCTCTGTCAGCGCCGACGGTGTCAACTGGGATATGGTCTGGGCCCGGGGTGGCTGGCCGCCGGACAGTGAATGGGTGGAGTTAGATATCGATATATCCGAATATGCCGACGAACAATCGACAGTCTTTTTGCGCTGGACAATGGGCGCTATTAGCGCTCACCCATTGTTCGGCGGGTGGAATATTGACGATATTCGGATTCTGGGTATCTTCAATGAGGCCTGGACAGATGTACCCTCCTTGCTGCCCGATGAATTTGCACTTTATCAGAACTATCCCAATCCGTTCAACCCGAGCACACAAATCGATTTCTATTTGCCGCAAGCCTCTGATGTCAGGCTGGAGATTTTCAATATTCTCGGGCAAAAAGTAACAACCCTGGTGGATAGCCGGCTTGGACACGGGTATCACCACGTGGTATGGAACGGGCAGGATTCCGATAACAGGGCGGTTGCCACCGGAATCTATTTCTATCGTATTGAAACCGACGGGAAAGTCAAAACGAGGAAAATGCTGTTGCTGAAGTAAATGGATATTACCATATTAGCGCCACCAATTGTGGCTACGGCGATCAACCTGACTGATATCCGGCATCTGATTCAATATCTTTATGTCGATCCCGCCGGCCAACCGGGGCTTATTTGTCCGTTTCCTGATTAAGCCTAAAGGCGGCGCCAGGCGATTTTGTCGCCTTCGGAGATTTTGAATTTATCAGTAAACCCGGCGTTGACCTCAATTACATACCGGCATGGTTTGTTCGAGAAGTACTGCACCTCGGCCAGCGACTCGGCATACTTGTGGATTGAGACAATCTCATAAGTAGTATTAACAAAGATAATATCCAGCGGAATGACGGTGTTTTTCATCCAGAATGCCCTGGAGGTCTCCTCATCAAAAATGAAAAACATCCCCTGGTTTTCTGCCATTTCATCACGGTACATCATTCCAATCTGCCGATCAACCTCCTCGTCCACTATTTCAATATCTATAGTAGTCAGCAGATTACCATCGGGAGTATTAAAAGAAAGAATACCCTGGCGGTTGAAAGCGGTTTCTACCGGGGTGGTTGGAACGCCCGTTAATTCAATCGGTTGAGTGCCATCTTTCTGGTCGGGATAGAAAAGATAAGCTGCCGCAATGATAATCACAGCAATTATCGGGACTGTAATCCGGATAATCGAATACTTCCCGGATTTTTCTTTATACTTCGACATTAGACCGGATCGGTCTGAATCTCTTTTCATGCCCATCATTTTTATCTGTGAAATAATAAACGTCCGGTCTTAAGACAAGCGCTTTCTTATACAAATTATCTATGTCCGGATGGAATATCGGTCGGGAAATTGATTCAATAGGAGGACGGATATACTTGATTTTTCTCCCCCAATGGCGTATCTATTTGTCCAAAATAAACCCGGAGGAAACTATGGCTACCAAAAGAGCCGAGGATATAATGATTCCCCTGGACAAGTATCCTCATATTCCACACTGGTTCACCCTGCGTCAGGCGGTGGCCGAGATTCAAAAATCCAAAATTGATTTCAAGGGCCACAAGTCTCTTCCACGCGCCCTTCTTGTTTTTGACGAAAAATATCATTTGCTCGGAATCGTAAGGCGTCGCGATATTCTCCGCGGTCTGGAGCCGAAATTTCTGAAAACCATGCCGATGACCCACCGTCAGCAAATGTTCGATATTGAGGCCGATCCCGATCTGACCGTGCTGACTTCAGGCAAGGTCGCCAAGGCGGTCAAGGACCAGGCTGACAACACCATCAGTGAGGTTATGCAGCCAGTGGCCGGTTCGGTCAGGCACGACGATCATATTACCAAAATCATATATAAGATGATTCATAAGGATCTTAATCTCCTGCCGGTTGTCAGAGGTGACAAGGTTATCGGCGTAGTTCGAAGTGTCGACGCCTTCAATGAAATGGCCAATATCTTGCTCGGATAGCCCGAACAGGCAATGGAGTTACTGATCATCTGGAGCGGCTATGAAGAAATTCTATAAAAGCGATGACAGGGGGAATAGCGAATTGAGACAACTTCCCCAAATGCCGCGCGAGGTTTACCGGGCCCGATTGGTCAAGCATCTTGACTGGAAACGCCTGTTGTGGATTACGGTCGGCCTGACACTTTTTTGTATCGTTTATTTTTCGCCAGCGTGGCCGGATGCGGTCGATCCCAACGGTAAAACTTTCGAATTAACCCGGGAGGGCAAAGCGTCGTTGGCCCTGTTCCTACTGGCGGCAACCTGGTGGGTCTTTGAGGTTCTGCCGATCGGCGTGACCAGTATCGTTATCGGCGTTGTCCAGGCGCTCTTATTGATTCGCCCGGCCAAAACGGCCTTTAACGATTTTATGGACCCGTCGGTATGGTTTATTATCGGTTCGGTAGTTATCGGCATGGCCTTCACACGTACCGGACTGACAAAACGAATGGCGTATAAAATGCTCACAATCGTGGGCGAACGCACCAGTATGATATATCTCGGTTGCTTTGTCATGACGGCCGGTTTTACGTTGATCATGGCGCACACCGCGGTGGCGGCGGCGGTTTATCCGCTTCTGATGGCCATATATTCTCTTTATAGTGACGATGAAAAGCCGACAAAATTCGGCAAGGGGATGTTTATCGGAATGGCTTTTGTGGCCGGAGCCGGAAGCATTATAACGCTCTTGGGCGCGGCGCGCGGCGCTGTGGCGATTGGCTTTTTCCGTGACATTACCGGCCGTGAGATTTCATTTTTCGAATTGACTCAGTACATGTTCCCAATCGGCTTGACCATGGTAATTCTGCTGTGGGGCTTTTTCATGGTTTTTTTCCGCCCGGAAAGGAAGCGAATCGAAGGACTGCGGGAGCGGGCGAGCGCGCTGTATAATAGTCTGGGCAAAATGGGCAAGACCGAGATAATTACGATTAGCATAGTCCTTCTGACAATAGCCGCCATGAGTCTGCGGAAATTTATTCCCGGTCTTGACCAGGTAAATAAGAGCGCCATTATACTTGTTTCGACCGTGCTCTTTTTCCTGTTTAAAATTCTGACTATCGAAGATCTGGAAAAAATACCCTGGAATATAGTTCTGCTATTCGGCGGAGCCATGAGTATCGGCTTCTGTCTGTGGCAAACCGGTGCGGCCGAATGGATTGCCATCGAGTGGCTGGGACTTCTGGAAGGTGCCAACTGGGTTATCTTTGTGCTGGGTATTGCGCTATTTGTTTTGGTGATGACCAATCTGATAATGAATATTGCGGCTATCGCCATCTCAATGCCGGTGGCACTGGTTCTGGCGCCTTATATGGGCGTGGCCCCCGAGGTGGTCCTGTTTGCTTCGCTGGTTACGGCGGGTATGCCATTTCTCTTTCTTGTCGGTGCGGCGCCCAATGCCATCGCCTATGAAAGCAAGCAGTTTACCAGCGGCGAGTTCTTCATGGCCGGGATTCCGGCCAGCATCCTTTTAATGGTCGTTTTGGCTGTTTTTGTCATGTTAATATGGCCGCTGATGGGAATGCCGGTCACGGTTCCCGCGGGATAATAATTGTTGCCGCCTTATTAAGGCGGGATTGATTTATAAATGTTCTTCCTTGCTTCTGTCTGCCGGGTCGTGTTATAATGCGATAGTGCAAACATTGTTTGCCCCGGAAAGGAGTCTGAAATGGCAATCGTGGCGATAATCAGCGGTTCTTTCTGTCACGGCGATGACGTAGCTGATCTGGCGGCTGAGCAAACCGGTTATTCGCGCATTGAGGAGAAGCTTCTTGAAGAAACCTCCCGGCGATATGACACCAGCCGTGAAAAACTGAGAAAAAGCATGACCGAGACGGGATCGTTTTTCGATAAGTACCGCCGCCTTCGCGAAAAAAACATCGCCCGTTTAAAGAACGTGCTGGCCGATCTGATTCAATCCGACAATCTGCTGCTTTCGGGACCTGCCGGGCATCTTCTGCCGCGGACAGTTTCCCATACTCTGAAAGTATGTGTTATCGCCAACATCGACTATCGCATCGAGCAATGCATGAAATCGACCGGCCTGGCCGAAAAAGAGGCCCGGAAAACCGTGCAAAGGGACGATGAGGAACTTCTGGAGTGGACAAAATTCCTTTTCAACAAACCGCCGTTCGACGAAACGCTTTATGATATCGTTATTCCGATGCATGATACCTCGGTTGATGACGCCGCCGAGATTATACGCCGCCATGTCCAGAGCGATCAGTTGCAGACCACCGGGCGTTCCCGAAAAGCCGCCGGGGATTTTGTTCTGGCATCCAATGTCAACCTGGCCCTGGTCGAAGCCGGTTATGATCATGAAGTAGCCGCCTATGACGGGCAGGTTACTATCACCATTGATTCATACGTCGATCGCTTGAAACATCTCCAGCAGGAACTGGCCGGTATAGCGTCGAAAATGCCGGGGGTGTCCGAGGTTAAAACAAAAATCGGGCCGAATTACAAGGTTCCGGCTGTCAATCCCTGGTCGAATTTGGAGGGACCGCCGAAAATCCTTCTGGTTGACGATGAGAAAGAATTCGTGCATACGTTGTCGGAACGTCTCGAAACACGTAATCTGGAATCATCGGTAGTTTACGACGGTGAACAGGCGCTGGAATTCGTCAATAAGGATGAACCCGATGTTATGGTGCTTGACCTGATGATGCCGGGGATAGACGGTATGGAAGTTCTGCGCCGGGTCAAAAGCGAACATCCGTATGTCGAGGTGATTATTTTAACCGGTCATGGTTCCGATAAGGAACGGTCCCTGGCCGATGAACTCGGTGCCTTTGCATACCTTAACAAACCGGTCGGCATAGACGATCTGGCCCGGGTTATGAAGGATGCTTATCAGAAGGTAAACCGGGCCAAGGCGGCCATGCAGCGCCGCGAGGAATCGGGAAACGATTGAATCCGCCCTGACATTCATCAATAGCGACTGTCTATAAATACAGGGAGGCAAAAGGACGTTATGAACAATGTTCCGTCCGGTCCGGATCAGATACCGGAAAAGGTAAAGGCATCGTTACCGCGTTACCGCCGTCTGAGGCGGTTTATGATTATAATAACATCGTTGACGGCTCTGATTCCTCTGGCCATTATGGCCTCGATAAACTATCTGCAGGACACTCGCGCATATAAGGCCGAAAGCCACTTTACGATTTCGCGCATCCTGTCGAATACCGTTCGAACGCTGAACTTCGTAATAGGCGAAAGGCGCTCGGCGCTTTCCATGGTGATAACCGACCATACCTATGACGAATTATCCGGCGATGAGCAGTTGAACGATATTTTGATAAATCTCAATAGCTCTTTCGACGGCGGATTTGTCGATCTGGGACTGATCGACTCGGACGGTAATCAACGGTACTATGCCGGACCCTACAAGGACCTGAAAGGCAAAAATTACAAGGACCAGTCATCGTTCCATGAAGTAATTTTGCGGGGAGTACATGTCAGTGAGGTCTTTATGGGCCACCGCAATTTCCCGCATTTTGTCATTACGGTCAAAAATGAAAAACCAGGCGGTGGTTTTTATGTGCTTCGGGCCACCCTGGATATGGAACTGTTAAATCGACAGATTTATTCACTTAATCTGGATGCCAATACCGATGCCTTCATTGTCAATTATGAGGGCATCTTACAAACAGCCTCGGCATTCCACGGGGACATTCTTGATACCACCGGAATAAAAATCCCACCGCATTCGCGCAACCGGGAAATGATTCTCGAGGCGGCCAAAAAAGACGGCCAATGGGAAACATTCGGTTACACATTTGTCAAGGATAGTCCGTTCATTCTTATGGCCCAGACCAGGCTTCAGGATCCTCTCTGGCACTGGATATATCACCGCTCGGATGTGTTGTGGATTCTTCTGATTAGTGTTTCACTCATTTTTATTATTGTTTTTTACAGATCGAATAAAATGATCAGCAGACTTCGGCAGGCCGACGTGGAACGCGCCAAGATATTCCATAACGCCGAATATACCAATAAAATGGCCACTCTGGGGCGACTGGCCGCCGGCGTGGCGCATGAGATTAACAACCCCCTGGCTATTATCAATGAGAAAGCCGGGCTTTTAAAAGATATTGCCACCTTTACAAAAGATTTCCCCAAGAAAGAAAAGATACTCAGTCTAATAGATTCGGTTACCCAGTCGGTCGAGCGATGCAGCCGGGTTACCCACCGGCTGTTGGGGTTCGGACGGCGGATGGATGTCAGACATGAAATTATCGATCCGAAGCGACTGTTGGAAGAAGTGATCGGGTTTCAGCATACCGAAGCAACGCACCGGAATATCGAGGTTAACTTCCATTTCCCGGATGAAATACCGAATATCGAAAGCGACCGGGGTCAGCTTCAGCAGGTCTTTTTAAATCTTGTCAGTAACGCCATTGCGGCTGTCAGCGACGGCGGCAAAGTGGATATCGGCCTCAATAGGCCCAACATCAACGAGATAACGGTTACCATAAGCGATAACGGCTCCGGGATTCCCAAAGAGGACTTAA
>DAOWOO010000160.1 GCA_030642025.1 Candidatus Zixiibacteriota bacterium
ATCGCTGTTGACAATCTGGAGCGTGGTGATTTGATGCTGATTGAACTGCATTCACCGGGTCCCCGCTACAACTTCCAAGCCCGTGAAGATCAGCTTGGATATATCTGCATGGAATACTGGCAGGATAATTTCGACGCTCTCCAGTACGCCTGGGCCAAGGGGATAATTGTCATTGAAGCGGCCGGTAACGGCGCCGAAAATTTCGATCACGCGCTTTACGGTTCCTTATTCGACACTACCTATAGGAATTCGCATGCCATCATTGCCGGGGCCGGAGCCCCTCCGAGCGGAGAATATGGGCTGGACAGATCACGGTTGGATTTTTCCAATTACGGCGAAAGAGTTAATCTTCAGGGATTCGGGCGGGGTGTTTACACAACCGGCTACGGTGACCTGTTTGACGGCGATACCGGCAGTGGAGCCGATGTGAACCAGCATTATACGGCCGTTTTTGCCGGGACATCATCAGCCTCCCCGATTGTCACAGGGGCGGTTGCCTGTCTGCAGGGGTATTATATGGCCACGTATGGCGTACCGTTGACGGCGGATGTAGCCCGGGATGTTCTCTATGCCACCGGGTCGCCCCAGCAGGGAGCGACCAAGCATATCGGTCCGCGCCCCGATCTTCAGGCGGCCATTGCGACGCTTACCGCTCCGCCATCATTGTATGCTGATCCGATACTTATTGACACCTCCATAGAAGCCGGATCAACGGCTTATAAGCCGGTATGGCTTTTTAATCGTTCCAGCTCCTATGGTGTTGACTTTACGATAATCACCGACACGCTGGCCAAAGCGGGCGAGTGGCTGGAAGCCTCTCCCCCTTCAGGGACAGTTCCGGTTGGAGATTCGGTCGAACTGACTGTCACCCTCGACGCCTCTGGACTGACCCCGGGTCTGGTGGTCAACAAGGGCATAATTGAAATATCATGGGGCGAATCGGGCGGCTTGCAGGATTCCACCGCCCTGGTGCCCGTGTATCTTATAGTGCCATGTCCCGAAGATAAAACATACACTCCGCTGGCTTCGGGCGATGTCGGCGGGCCGACCTTTGATTGGATTGATATAACATCAATCGGCACCCTGATACCACGTGCATCATATTATAATGCTGCATTTCCAACGGCCAGACTCGATGACGGCACCGCCGGTCCATTTGCCCTGCCGTTTGATTTTCCATTCTATGATAACAGCTATAACCAGGTTTATGTAGGAATCAACGGCGGACTGTCATTTACCGATTCGGAGATAAATGTCGAGGGTTATTTTTCAGGCCTGAGCATACCGGGAATTCCATTTTCTACCTTTGTTACGCCGTTCTGGAATGACCTGGCTTTGCAGTCTCTTCCCTTTATCGATCACGGCGATATTTATTATTATCATTCACCAACCAATGATACCACCATAATCGAGTGGCATCGGGTAGGTAACTTCAACGATTATAACGATACTCTGACGACTTTTGAAGTGATTCTTACGGATGACGGTAATATTGAGTTCCAGTATCTCTCGGTAGGTGTATCGGGACTTGAAAACACCGCCCTGGTCGGGCTAAGCGCGGCCGGTTGTGCCTACACTCCTTATGTGGATAACGGCGAGCCCGCGAATCACACAGTAGGCGACCTCACAGCGGTACTATTCGAGCGAATGGTGATTGATTCGGTAATGGCCGGAGATTTCGACGGGGACGGTAACCGAAATCTTACCGATATACTTTTGCTGATCGGGCATGTTTATCAGGAAGGCGATCCCCCTGATCCGATTGACAGAGGCGATGTAAACTGTGACGGATATCTAAATCTTACTGATATCCTGGACCTGATTTCCTATGTTTATAATCACGGCGATGAGCCGTGTTACTATATTCTGTAAACCCAAATCGACCATAATAGAAAATGCCGCTTATCATAAGCGGCATTTTTATTTGGCCAAGACTTTATATTAAAGGAAACATGCTCAGTCGCGATAGTTCAATCCAGTACTGTGGTAAGATACCAAGTATCAGCGTTCCTGCCGCCGTGATCAAAAGAACAATGAAAAGGGCCGGTTTTAATGAAACCGGTGAAAATTCTTTATCCGGTTTGCCGAAGAATGCGGCGACAACCGGGCGCAGGTAGTAGTATACCGATACCATACTGTTCAGAACGGCAATGATTGTCAGCCAGATAAATCCGTTTTTAATCGCCTCGGAAAAGATATAGAACTTGCCGAGAAATCCGGCTGTCGGCGGGAATCCGGCCAGAGCCAACATAAACAGGGCAAGAAGTACGGCCAGATACGGATGACGGGCAGAAAGGCCTTTAATCTCATCCACCTGAGCCTTACTTCCGGTACGGTTGTCTATCAATGTGATAACGGCAAAGGCCCCTATAGTAAAGAACATATAAGCCAACAGATAGTACACCGCCGCCGAGACGCATCCCTCTCCCCCGGCCGTGAGAGCCACCAGGAGATACCCGGCATGAGCAATTGATGAATAGGCCAGCATCCTCTTGATATTACTCTGATAAATAGCCAGGATGTTTCCAACCGTCATTGTCAAAGCGGCCAGTATCCAGAAGATAGTCGTCATCTCGGTCATGTCCCCGAAACCGTAGATAAATATCCGAAGCAGGGCGGCAAACCCGGCCGCTTTGGGAGCTACCGAGAAATAGCCGGTAACCGGTGTCGGGGCTCCTTCGTAAACATCGGGAACCCACATATGGAACGGTACCGCCGCCACCTTGAAGGCAAATCCAAACAGGATCATAAGCGCTCCGGAATACAGCAAATACTCCGACTGCATTTTAATAAAGCTGAAATCGGCCAGAATTCTTCGAAGATCAGTGGTTCCGGCCGCACCGTACATGAGAGCAATACCATACACCACAAAGGCGCTGGCAAAGGCGCCCATCATGAAATACTTGATACTCGCTTCATTGGAACCCGCGTCATGCCGAGCCATCCCGGCCAGAACATATAGAGGAACCGACATTATTTCCAGACCGAGGAAAATAACGACAAGGTCGGTACTGGAAGCCATCAGCATCATGCCGACTGTCGAAAACAGTATCAGTACATAGAACTCGAATTTTTCGATACCTTTGGCTACGAGATAATCACGGGACATCAAAACGGTCAGAATACCGCAGGCAATGAATATTACACTGAAAAGGACGGCGAAATTGTCGACCAGGACCATTCCGTAGAAACCGGATTGCGGTTGAGACCAATGCTGGATAGCCAGTACCAGGCCGATAATAAGCCCGACCAGCGATAAAAAAGCCATCAGGCCGCGGCTTTTGATAATCACGCCGAGAAGCATGATTACCATGGCCGACACCAGTATAGCTATCTCCGGTGAAAGCAAACCGAAATCAATTGCGGCCGAACGTATATCCATGACAGTCTTATTCTCTTTTGGGCATCACCCGGATGCCTCAAGTTTAAATTCCTCAGCCTCCGCCGAAACCGATCTTGACGGATCCATCCTCAACAATTACCGGAACTATCTTTTGACCGCCGGTAAGCCTGATTACCTCATCCCTGGCTCCGTTAACCGCATAAACGTCGATTTCCTCGTAAGGAATTCCTTCCTTATTATAATGCTCTCTGGCCGCCGCACAATACGGACAGGCGGGCTTGGTATAAATCGTCACTTCAGGCATTTTGCGCCCCTGTCTTTCGTCAGGTAAAAGGTATGCTCCTTATTATCAATCGTGACTGTTTCAGCTCCCAGAATATCGGCTGAATTGGCGGTTTTTGCCTTTTGCACCATGCTAAGAATATTCTTCACCGCCGGCTCTAATCTGTCAAAGAACGGCTTCGGATAAATACCGATCCAGAATATCAGAATCACAAGGGGAATCAGAATTATCCGTTCGCGGATATCCAGGTCCTTAAGGTTTTCATTTTCAGGCTTGGTCAGCTTCCCGAATATCACCCGCTGCAACATCCAGAGCATATAACAGGCGGCCAGAATCACGCCCGATGCGGCTATAACGGCATAGGTTATATTGACCTTGAATGTACCCAGCAGTATCAGGAATTCGCCCACAAAGCCATTGGTCAACGGCAGCCCGATTGACGACAATGTCACAATCATAAAAAACGTGGAAAACACCGGCATTGATTTGGCCAGACCGCCGAAATCGGCGATCATACGGGTATGCCTTCTTTCGTAGAGCATACCGACAATCAAAAACAACGCCCCGGTGGATATGCCATGATTTATCATCTGTATTACCGAACCTTCCAGTCCCTGCACATTGAGAGCCATCATGCCCAGCATAACAAACCCCATATGCGACACTGAAGAATATGCTACCAGCGATTTAACATCACGCTGTACCATCGCCACCAAGGCGCCGTAAATAATGCCAATCAGGGCCAGTATCGAAATCAACGGTATAAACTGCAGGGTGGCTTCGGGAAAGAGCGGCAAACAGATTCTGATAAAACCGTACGTTCCCATTTTCAAAAGAACACCGGCCAGGAGAACCGAACCGGCGGTCGGCGCCTCGACATGAGCATCGGGTAACCATGTATGGAACGGCCAGATCGGAACCTTGATTGCAAAGGCCAGGGCAAAGGCCAGAAATATATAAGTTTGAGCGCCCAGCGGTATCGGCATTTGGTACATTTTCAGCAGGTCGAAACTGTATTCCCCGGCATAACCGTGATACATGAAAAACAGGTAAATCAGGGCCACCAGCATCAACAGCGAGCCGAACATCGTAAACAGAACAAACTTGACAGCAGCATAAAACCGCCTCGGGCCGCCCCATACGCCGATCAGGAAATACATCGGGACCAGCAT
>DAOWOO010000224.1 GCA_030642025.1 Candidatus Zixiibacteriota bacterium
AACAATAATCTGGAAAGAATAAAAGGTTCAATAATCAATTCCTTTGCATCCGGGACGATACTTCTAAATAAATTTCGCCCGAATAATATTCTCCGCCAGGATTAATATCCATGCGTCAGTTTCCGAAAACTCTTGATATATATAGTTTATTCGTATAAATTCCTGCTTTTGCAATTTGAAGATATGCTATTGGAGATAAGGCTTTATGGAAATTGAAACTGACTCAGGCAAAAAGAGAAGATACAATTTCAAGAAAATCGAAAAGAAGTGGCAGGATAAATGGGATAAAGACCAACTTTATAAGGCGGTCGATATTCCTGATAAGGATAATAAATTCTATATACTGGTGATGTTCGCCTATCCGTCCGGCGATATCCATATCGGCCATTTCAGGAATTATATCGTCGGCGATGCCATTGCCAGATACCAGATGCTCAACGGCAAGCAGGTTCTGCATCCGTTCGGATGGGATGCGTTTGGACTTCCGGCTGAGCGGGCCGCCATAAAGAGAAAGCTTCATCCCGATAACTGGACCTATGACAATATCGATGCTTCCCGGGCCACCCTTAAAAAGGTCGGCATCTCGTTCGACTGGTCGCGCGAAGTTGTCTCCTGCAGCCCCGATTACTATAAATGGACGCAGTGGATGTTTGTCCAGCTTTTCAAAAAAGGTCTGGCCTATCAGAAAACCGGTTTGGTTAACTGGTGTCCCGAGGATAAAACCGTTCTGGCCAATGAACAGGTTGTAGATGGTAAATGTGAACGCTGTGATACTCTTGTAGTGAAGAAGGAATTGAAACAGTGGTATTTCAAAATAACCGATTACGCCGACCGACTGATTGATGATCTGGATAAACTTCCCGGATGGCCTGAAAATGTCAAGACGATACAGCGCGATTGGATTGGACGCTCCTACGGCGCCGAGATTGATTTTACTATCAAGGAAACGGGTGAGAAACTGCCGATATTCACCACCCGGCCCGATACCATTTACGGTGTGACCTATATGGCCATTGCGCCGGAGTCGCCGCTGGTTGACCGCCTGAACCTTGTGGGAGAAAACAAAGAAAAGGTTGAGCAGTATCGCAAGAATGTCCAGATGCGCTCGGAGATTGACCGTGCTGCCGAAACGGGGGAGAAGGATGGCGTTTTTACGGGCAAATATGCCATAA
The DNA here is from genome assembly GCA_030642025.1 of Candidatus Zixiibacteriota bacterium. Classification (GTDB taxonomy): domain Bacteria; phylum Zixibacteria; class MSB-5A5; order GN15; family PGXB01; genus DAOWOO01. The sequence goes on from DAOWOO010000224.1 coordinate 1,173, forward strand.
ACCCGTTTAATGGCGAAGAAATTCAGCTCTGGGTGGCTGATTATGTTCTGGCCGGATACGGCACCGGGGCCGTGATGGCTGTCCCTGCCCATGACAGCCGCGATTTTCTGTTTGCCAAGAAATACAATATACCGATTAAAATAGTCATTCATCCGGATAAAGAAACGGCTTTGAATTTATCTGATATGGAGGATGCTTACACCGATTACGGTGTCATGGTCAACTCCGGTCATTTCAGCGGATTGGCTGGCAGGGAAGCTATCCGTAAAGTAACCGAATATGCCGAGGATAAGGCATTTGGGCGTGGGCGGGTGAATTACAAACTTCGCGACTGGTCAATTTCGCGACAGCGATACTGGGGCGCACCGATTCCAATCATACATTGTAAAAAGTGTGGTCCGGTGGCAGTGCCCGAAAGTGAATTGCCGGTGCTTTTGCCGGATACTGATAATTTTATGCCCAAAGGACGTTCACCGCTGGCTGATGTGGCGGAATTTATGAATGTCAAATGCCCTGAATGTGGGGGAAAGGCCAGCCGAGATCCGGACACGATGGATACTTTTGTATGTTCGTCCTGGTATTTCCTTCGCTATATCGACGCGCATAATGACAGCGAGCCGTTTTCAAAGGAAAAAGCAAAAGCATGGATGCCGATTGATTACTATATCGGTGGTATCAGCCACGCCACCGGTCATCTCATATATTTTCGCTTCTTTCAGAAATTCCTGAAGGATATCGGCTGGCTGGAAGACGATGAGCCATGTGCGGTGTTGTTCAACCACGGTATGGTTCTTGATTCGGGAGGCGAAGTGATGTCCAAGTCAAAAGGGAATGCTGTTTCTCCGGTTAAGCTGATGGATCAGCGCGGCGTTGATATTTCCCGCCTAGGGATGTTTTTCACCGCGCCGACCGAAAAAGAAGTCTTATGGTCGGATGATGTTATTATCGGTATTGAGAAGTTTGTGATAAATCGGTTTTATCCGATGGCCTCTGAGTATCGGGGGACAAAACCTGACTTAAAGCAATACTTTAAGTCGGAAACGCTATCGGAATACGAAAATAGTATATATATAAAATTGAACCAGACTGTGAACCGGATAACCGATGACTTCAAGAGACTACAGTTTAATACATCAATTGCCGCTTTAATGGAGTTAAGCCGTGATTTTGAGACGTCAAAGATTAAAAATGACGATTTGAATGACTATATAATATTGAAAGCAATTATTTTGATAGCGCCGATGGCGCCTCATCTGGCCGAAGAAATGTGGGAGCAATGCGGCTTTGAGACATCGGTATTCATGGCGTCATGGCCTGATTATGACCCTGAGGCAGTTCAATTTGAATCGATAACTATTGGGGTTCAGGTTAATGGAAAGCTACGGGGTCAGGTTAAATTGCCGGTTAATTCAGATGGTGAAGCCGCACTCAAGTTAGCATTGATTAGTAATAAGATTGAAAGCCATATTGCTGGTAAGAAAATCGTAAAGAAGATTTATATCAAGAACAAGATTCTCAATATAGTGGTGAAGTAAGCTGTGCTCAGGATAAGTAAAGTATGATTTGAATAGAAACTATAATTGGCAGTTAACATAATATATCTTTTGTGACACTATTTCTTGAAAGTATCTTCTTCCCTAAAAATTACACTCCCTTATATCTTCATAATATTTAGAGATTAATAGAGTAATCAGTAATTATCCGAATGCGTCAAGCTACTTGATCCCAGTTCTTAATTATAAAACTATGCCTTTGTCTATCAACCAATCTTTTTAAAGACGTAATTAGCCAGTTTCCTGGCCTCACGGAAACGCGTCTTGGGACCGGGCGCGCCGAGTATCACTAAAGTGATCTCTTCCCCCTTGGCGTTTTGTAATACGGTAGCCAGGCAGTAATCAGATGCGATAATGTATCCGGTTTTACCGGCCAGGACTTTATACTTGGAGAAAACAAATCTGTTTGTATTGACAAGCCTGATGGTTTTCTTACGGTTAACCAGAGAAAAACTATAACTTTTAAGGCTGGTAATCTGAGCAATATGGGGATATTCAGAGGTGACATATCCGATCAGGCGGGCACAATCGGCGGCAGTTGACTGATTTCGCTCGTCGAGCCCGGTCGGTTCATACATTATTGTATTTTTCAGGCCTATATCGCGACCCTTCTTGTTCATAAGCTTCGTGAAAGCATCGTATGAACCGGCAATATGTCTGGCCATACAGCGAGCCGAACGGTTGTCCGATTGCATAAGCGCCGCATGGAGAAAGCTTTTCATAGTCGCCTTATCACCTGTTCTAAACAACGACCGTGCCGATTTGCGGGCATCCAGTTTGCTTATTTTAAGTACACTGTCAGGCTGATAATTATCGAGGATAACCATAGCTGTCAGAAGTTTTGATATTGATGCCACCGAGCGAATTGAATCGGCGTTGTAACAATAAATTACGTCTTTAGCTTTGTTGTTTATCACAATGGCGGCCTTTAGATTAAGATACAACTCGCGGCATAAATTACTGTCCGGAAGATCAAACTCAAAACTGCTGTTCTTCTCAATCATTGGCGGCAGTGTTTTTCGAATGTGATTCACTTAAGCCAAGAAATCTGGCAATTACTATAAGCGTTATTATACCCAGTATCGAGAGAATAACCGCCCCTGGCCGCTTTTTTGATTTTTCGCTTTGATATTTCATATTCAAATTAATATTTGGTCCATTTTATAATTTCCGGCAAGGTCGGTCTCTTGCCGTACATTAATATGCCGACCCTGAATATTTTTCCGGTTATCCAGATAACTGCGATGT
>DAOWOO010000180.1 GCA_030642025.1 Candidatus Zixiibacteriota bacterium
CAATCCGGTTTCGGATAAGGAAATCCAGCCGGGCGATCTGTTCATACAGTTCATAAAAGACGCCCCCGACTCAACCGGTCACACGGCGTTAATACTTGATGTCTGCTATGACCGTGGTGGCAGAATTCTCCTTTTGGCTGCTGTGGGCGGCTCACCGGCGCACTCGATGTATATCCCCAAACCGCCCGGTGATATCGACCGCGAATGGATGACCATCGAGGAGCTTCGCCAGTACTTGTCCGAGTACGGCGAAGGAAAATTCTATCGGTTCAAGGAATTTTAGCCGGTTAATTTTTATAACACCATGTGATTATTCACACCGGCTGTTTGGCGGTCAGATATTGTGACTGGCAGGTTTGAAATGGTGATTATTGCCAATCATTCATAAAGACAGGCAGGATTCTCATGTATATTTACATGAGAATCCCACCGGCACATCTTTTCGATTTTTAGTTCAGTTGGCGGCCCGCATTTCCCAAGGACGATCAGTATTAAAAGAATTAGGCTTAGTCCTCATCGCATTTGATTTGCTCAGATAGCCTGACAATCCTATCGTAGGGGATGGCCAGCCAGCTTTCCACCTGGACGGCTCCCTGCGCGCGGGCGCAGAGAGAGACCTTGGCGGCGACTTCCTCGTCGGGTGCATCGTAGATGTGCATCGAGTCCCAGTAACCCAACAAAGCGTAATGAGCCTTGAACTTGATTTCCGGGCATTGTTCCTTGATCTGCTCCAGCCAGGAATTGCCGCTTCGGGCACGGCCTTTCAGCTTGGAACTTACTTCCACGAGTTGGGCGTCACCTGCGGAAAGCTTGGTCATTAAGATAAAGGTCTTCATGCGAACACCTCCTTGTATGATTAAACGGCGATGTTTGCTCAGTGTAGAATATTTTTCTCGGGGCACGGCATAAATGTCTAATCCCGGCACCATGCCAGCTTACACCAATAATATACTCGCTTTCATTGAAAATGATACAAAAAAATGCCGTCATCTTCGATGATCCCGTGTTGCATTATAAATGTGATATACTTAAGTTGTCACAATTGGAATAAACCGGATTGAGGGTATTTGACTATGAGAACTTACCTGGATTGCATCCCCTGCTTTATTCGTCAGGCATACGAGGCTGTAAGCTTTACCTCGAATGATCCCGAGACCCGGGAAAAGGTCCTGCGTGAGGTACTTCTGAGGGTCGGCAGTATGAATCTTAATCAGCCTCCGCCGATAATGGGACGTTTTATCCACCAACTGATTCAAAAACTGTCTGGAAATAATGATCCATACCGAATAGTCAAGGAAAAATATAATCGCCTGGCTCTGCAAATGTATCCCGACCTGAAGATGAAGGTTGAGCAATCCGACAATCCCCTTGAGACAGCCATTCGTCTGGCTATTGCCGGAAATATAATTGACTTCGGCGCCCTGCCAAATTTTGATGGGCGTGAAATACCGTTGACTATCGACGAAGCGTTGACCGCCCCGCTTAATCAGGAAATGCTTGAGGATTTTATTGATTCCGTGAATAAGTCGTCGCTGATTCTATATATCGGCGACAACGCCGGCGAAATAGTTTTTGACCGTCTCCTGGTCGAACAACTGCCGTGTGAAAAAATCGTGTTTGCAGTCAGGGGACAACCGATAATCAACGACGCCACCATGTCCGATGCGCGCGCGGTCGGCTTGACGGAGATAGTTGAAGTAATTGACAACGGTTCCGATGCGCCGGGGACTATTGTCTCTGATTGTTCCGAACAGTTCCGGGATTATTTTAATCGGGCTGATCTTATTATTGCCAAGGGGCAGGGCAACTATGAAACTCTCAGCGACAGTGACAAAGGGATATTTTTCCTGTTGAAGGCCAAATGCCCTGTGATTGCCCGGCATCTTGGCTGTGAACGGGGTGCGATTGTTTTTTATCGGAAATGATTGGTATTGGCGAGCAACAATGGACTGCGTTGCTATTTTATCCAGTAATTAGATACTCTTTAAGGCCTGCTTATTAATCTTTCCGGCCTGAGTTTTTGGCAATGAGTCCAGAAAAATAACATATTGCGGCACCTTATGTGTGGCCAGCAGGGTACGGCAATGATTGCGAATTTCATCCGGGTCACATTGCACGCCGTCTTTCAAAGCAATTACGGCACGGATAGCCTCACCGAGTATATCATCGGCTGTTCCCACCACTGCCGCTTCCTGCACCTTTTCGTGTTTGAGAATTGTCTCCTCAATCTCACGGGCGCTGACCCGGTTGCCGCCGACCTTGAGGATTTCCTTTTTGCGCGCCACTATATATATAAAACCATCCTCATCCCGGCGCGCCAGATCGCCGGTATATAGATGCCTGTTTTTAAGAACTTCAGACTGCTCTTCGGGTTGATTCCAGTAGCCAAGCATAATGTTATCGCCGAAGACGACAATCTCTCCGACCTCACCGGGCGGAACCTCATGATCGTCTTCATCTCTTATCGATATCATTACGCCGGGGACCGGGATTCCCGCCGATCCGAGTTTTTCCTCAAGCCTGTCCGGCGGAAGGAAGCTGACGCGCGGGGAAGCCTCGGTTTGACCGTACATAATAAAAATCTCACGATCCGGAAAAGCGGCCATCACCTTTTTTATGACCATCGGAGCCATCGCTCCTCCGGCCTGGGTCAAATAGCGCAGGCCGGGGAGACCATCGGAGGTGAAATTGTCATTGTTTAAAAGAATCATGAAATTGGATGGCACACCCGAGAAACCGGTGACTTTTTCCTTTTTCATGGTATTAAGAATCGCCTGCGGGAAGGCAAACCGATTATCGATAACCAGCCGGCCGCCGACCAGTATATGCGTCAAAAGCAGCGAATTGCCGTAAATATAGTAAAACGGAAGTATACATATAATCGAATCCCGGGGCGTCAGCTTGAGATATTCCACTGTGGCGACCGTATTGGAAACCAGGTTGCGATGCGATAGCATTACCCCTTTGGATTTTCCGGTGGATCCGGACGTGTAAAAAATAGCGGCCAGTTCATCCGGACAGGCAGGCAGTCTGTCATGAGTCATGCAATCCGGCGGGGCGATTCGGTCAATGTCCTCGACCAGTTTTTCAAAGAGATTATCGTCATCCTCAGTATTGAGTATATCGGTCAGGATACCTGAAGGACCTGAAAGGTTATTGCCTTTCCACGGGCGGTCGAAAATATAGCGCTGTATGGGGCAGTCATCATCCTGTAATTGCCCGATAATCTTGATATATTTGACATGTGAGAGCAATATTTTTGCTCCGCAATCCCGAAGTATGAATTTCAGGCTTGCCGGTTTGAGAGAACTGTCAAGCGGTACGGCCACATATCCCGCCAATGCCGCAGCGAAGAAGTATATGGCGTACTCAATCGAGTTTTCACAGAGAATAGCCGCGCGTTCACCGGGCGGCATATTTGATTGCCTAAGGTAACCGGCCAGCCTATCGCTATTCTGTAAAAGCTCGCGATAAGTTATTGACCGCTCACCATGCGTTACGGCAATCCGGTCGGGCGAGTCGGCGGCGCCCCGTCTGAGTATATCGGCAAGTTTCATATTAAATCACTATTCATGTTAAGTCCACAATAAAGGGTATAGGGATAGAATCGGCAAACATGTTTTTCTTTTGAATAGCCAGCGTCAATTATCCGGGATTAACGGCCATTTTCAATAGTTATCCGGAGATTGATACCGCCTTCCGTAATAACTTGCCCCGGGTCAGGCCTATTCCCTATATTGCGCCGAAATAAGGAGTTCTAAATATGCTTAAGATGGGGAATGCCGTTCTGGTAATTGTCGATGTGCAGGGCAGACTGGCCACCTTAATGCACAACCGCGAAAACCTGTTTGCAAACCTGGTGAAAATTACAAAAGGATGCCGGGCGCTTGATATCCCGATTCTCTGGAACGAGCAGTTACCCGACAAGCTGGGGGAGACAATTCCGGAACTGAAGGATATCCTGAGTGATCTGGAACCGATGGCCAAAAGCAGTTTCAGTTGTTGCGGCAATAGCGTTTTTATCAACAGGCTCAAAGAGATCGGACGCAAGCAGGTGCTTCTGGTCGGAATAGAGACACATATCTGCGTGTACCAGACAGCGATTGACCTGATAAACAACGGTTATGAAGTGCACCTGGTCACCGATGCGGTGTCATCGCGGTTTGAGGATAATTACCGGATCGGGATTGATAGGATAAAAGATGCCGGCGGTGTACTTACGACAGTCGAGATGGCGCTGTTTGAATTGCTAAAGGTTGCCGAGGGCGACAAATTTAAAGAGATTATTAAAATCATCAAGTAGCCGGATAAAAACCGGCTCCGTTATGTATGACGGAGCCGATTTAGCACTATCGTATTTGCCGTAAAATCAGATTTTCGGAAGTCTATCGGCCAGATGTTTCAGTTGATCCTCGGGGAACGGTTGATCGACAAGGTTACCGGTATTGTAGTTTTCATAAGCGGAC
>DAOWOO010000056.1 GCA_030642025.1 Candidatus Zixiibacteriota bacterium
GTCGGAAGACTTGTCTCGTGGACGATTATGCCCTCACACCGGACACACAACTTCCACGTCCGCTTGGAATCTTCCAAGCCGATAAAAATACGCTTGCCTTTAACTATGGTTCTCTGCATCTTTCTCATGAGGCTGCCTCCTGTTCAAATATGGCGCTTTTTGCGACCATGGGTTTTTTGAAAAAGGTAGCCTCTTTTTATATAACTCTCCAGTAAACATTAAAAACTTTTATACCATAGTAACTCGATCCCGCTGCGCGGGATCATCGGATGGGCCACCAGTCCATAACTGTAAACTATGTCATGACACAAACTGTAAAGCATCTTATGATACTATACAGTGGACATCTGCCGCCCACAACAGCCTCTCGCAGGATTGCCATAAAGATTCCCAGCTTCAAGACCAAATATAACACCCTTTCAGACTGTGACTTATCACTGTCCGGCATGTTTTCTATTGCCGGTTGTAGTATTTAAGATTAGAAATATGTGAAATGTTATCCTGTTTTTATTGTTTTTGTTGACAACGACTTACACAGGAAACTATTCTGTGAAATACTATGGGGGGCAGCCGATAGAAATAACAGATGACTGCCAATCATATGCACCTTTGCCGGTTGACTGTATAAGGATTAGGCATGTGCTGCAACCTGTGGTAATGCAATTGGTTATGTTGTCTGGGGCGATTCCCGGCAAGGAGGATGTACGATAAATAATCAGATTGAAATACTGATGTCGGTTGATGGTATTTGTGAAGGCCTGATAACTGTCCCGAGTGAAAACCCGGCGGCGCTGGAAGTTGTTGTTAGTCATTGTAGTATGGGGATCGAAAGAAAAGATAAAGAGGATGAATAAACTTTTCGAATGCCCGTTAATTCGGGCACTCTCATTGCCTTTACTTCTGACTACAAAGAGTCAATATGTAAAAGAGTAAAGGTTATGGTCAGGAATAATATTTTCAGGGTTGTATTCATCTGGGGGCTGTTGATTGCTCTGGTGGCGCTGGTGGGTAAGTTTGCGGTGGCATCGGAAAATTCAAGGGCGACAGCCGACTTCCTTAATATCGGCACCGGCGCCAGACCGGCCGGTTTCGCCGGAGCCTATACTTCTCTGGCCGAGGGAGCCGAAGCAGTTTACTGGAATCCCGGTGGTGTTTCACTTGCCGAGTCTCCTCAGATAACCGCTTCGCATTACTCGTGGTATCAGGACATCAACTATGAGTTTATAGCCGCTTCATACCCGGTTTCCGAGCGATTTTCGATAGGTGTGGGGGCGTCATATCTCAGCTATGGGAAAATATCAGGCTTTGACGAATTCAATTCATCCACCGGGGATATCGGCTCGACCTATGATCTGGCCGGGGGATTGACAATCGGCATGGTTCTCAGCGAGAATATATCAGTTGGTATTACCGGTAAATATATCATGCTATCGCTGGCCGGTCAGACAGCCGGCGCTATGGCTGCCGACCTGGGCGTGACGGCCAGGTTTAATCGCTTTACCGCAGGGGCGGCATTGTCCAATATTGGCGGTAAGATAAAGTTCTCTGATACCAGGGAAAATCTGCCGACCTCACTTCGGGCAGGGTTATCGGCAGAGCTTCCGGAGCTCTCGCTTGTTTCAACACTTGAGTTCGAAAACCAGTTTTACGGTGATTTCGCCATTAGGAGCGGTCTTGAATATTCATTCCTTAATCAATATTTTCTGCGAGGCGGGTACAGGCATTATTCGGGAAACGACCTGTCCAATGAGTCCACCGGTTTGACATTCGGAGCCGGCGCCATTTTGGGACCGGCGCGGTTCGATTATGCCATAGCTCCTTCAGATAAGATATCTTCCGAGATGCTGCACCGTATCTCCGTGACTATAAATCTGGGGCAATAACGCAGGTTCTATTTTCGGAAAGCATACCTTTTAAGTCTATCACAGTCTTTATAAGCAATTCTGATATTGCAAACCATTTCGCATAGCATGCGCAAATGGTTGCATCTAATATGATTGGCGGTTCAATCAGGCCGCATAATTCGAAATCTCTACCGGCATTCACCCCGCGATAATATCTATATTACACCATCATTCGTATGGTATGTCGATGAGGAACAGCAACATACAGTCGCTCGCCTCGTCTTTGCGTGGCAGGTATAAAATATCCTTTGAATTGTGTTAATCGGCAATCGGTTTGCTTCAGGGTATTCTGGACGAAAACCTATTATAATCAAAGGATTAGATAAGAAGTATCTGTCAAGTCAAACAGCAGGCGGCAATTATAGTATGAACATTGGCGACTTAGAGAACATTCCGGAATCTCGTGTAGGCTCGGTTGCTCTTACCGACCGGCAGCTTTATGGTTCGGCTTTAGGTTTGGAACGAACCGGCGAACTGACCGGGTATAAGGGGATCTCATTCGGCGGCCTGTTGAAATTCTACTTTGGCGAGTATTTCTCCGGAATATTCTTCCTTTTAGCCCTCGCGTCGTTTATCTTCGTTCTGCCCGTATCAATAACCCGTTCGGGGAAGGTGGTGTTGGCTATGATTGATAAGTTTTTAAAGAAGGCTATTGATGTATTTGGAGCTTTTGTCGGATTGATTTTATGCATTCCGATATTTATTGTAGTTCCTATTCTTATCAAGCTTGGCAGCCCGGGACCGGTGTTTTACACTCAGGATAGAGTCGGTATCAATCGCCGCAAACGAAATCGCCGGGTTTACAAAGCGGGTTTGCAGAATGAGCACCGCAGTCGTGAACGTCGCCGCGAGAATTATCACGGACATCCCTTCAAGGTTATTAAATTCCGCACTATGGTTCAGAATGCGGAAAAAGAATCCGGTCCGGTTTGGGCCAGCAAAAACGATCCCCGTATAACGCGCCTGGGGAAATTCCTGCGGATGTCGCGTATAGATGAAATTCCGCAGTTGATTAATGTATTAATGGGCAATATGTCAATGGTTGGTCCGCGGCCGGAGCGCCCCAGTTTTGTGGCCGATCTCTCCACCAAGGTTCCCAACTATAATCTGCGCCTGAATGTCAAACCGGGCATTACCGGTCTGGCCCAGGTCAAAAATGGCTATGACAGCTCATTACAGTCGGTTGTAATCAAGGTTGAACAGGATTTAAGCTATATCCGCAAATGGTCAATCTGGAGCGATGTTAAGATTCTGATGCAGACGGTGGTGGTTGTAATAACGGGCCGGGGCGCCTGTTAGGAGAGAAAATATTTGAATCCGGCCGCGTGTTGTTTATACGCGGCTTTTTTATTTCTTGTTGTCTGGGTATTTAAAATTGTATATCTTTCCCGATCAAATAAACAGTAAACGGACGCTTTTAAATAACAGGGAACGTTAGTATAATGGCTAAAAGGATTTTTATTGTCGCCCTGGTTCTGGCAATACCGCTGGCGGGTGCAGGGCAGGGGCTTACCGGTGGATTTACCGTCGATTCCAGTCCGCCCGGTGCCCTGGTGACGCTTGATGGCGCCTTCAGGCTGACCGGGACCACCCCTGTTGAATCCCGGCAGGGACTGGAAGGAAAATTTAAAGTCACTGTTGAAAAGCATGGCTTTGAAAAATACAAGTCGATTGTTTTTCTGCAATCCGGCAAAGCTCTGGCCTTGAATATCAGGCTTAAACCGAGGACTCGTTTCAAGGCGGCGTCCCGGTCGTTGTTGATTCCCGGGTGGGGCCAGTCATACGGCGGGCAGAAATTCAAGGGGGCCCTGTTCTTCCTGCTGACGGCCGGGGGCGTGGCGGCCTACCTGATCGCCGACAATGATTTTGACGATAAACGAGACCGTTATGATCGACTGTATGATGAGTACAAGAGCGCCGATGTGTACGAGGATAAACAGCGTCTGTATCAGACAATGCTTAATGCCCGTAAAGACGCCTATGACGCTGAAAATACCCGCCGTATAACTATCGGCGCGACCATTGCCGCCTGGGGAATAAGCCTTCTGGATACATTGCTGTTTTTTCCCGAGGAACGTGGAAGCTTTCTGGTCGATCAAATATCAATCAAACCTGACCCGGAATTGGACGGGGTGAAAATCGTCCTGTCATCGCAATTTTAGACGGGGGTGAATCATGAGACGGGTTTTTATCATATCACTTGTGTTAATGCTGGGGCTTGGTTGCAGTCGATATATAGAATCAGAAGATCCCGGGTTTACTCTTCCCGAAGAACCGCCCATTCCGGTATCGCTTGTTTTAAATCACCAGTCTGAAGGAGTGGAGTTGAGTTGGCAGGTTTCTGATACCAATGCCGTTGAGTATTTCAGAGTTTACTATGGCACCACTGATGACGAATCGGATCTGGACGAATGGGATACGACCTCAAATTTCTCGGCCGGTATAACCGGCCTTAATTCCGGGCAGGCGTACTTTTTCACGGTGTCCTCGGTTACACCGGATGATCTTGAAGGCGGGAAGGCTCCTATAATTTCCACCGGTATCGGGGTCATGTCACTCACACTAAACAATGATGATTCTCTGACCAACTCTAAAAACGTAACTGTAACTTTTGTTCTGCCTGCCACAGCATACCTGATACAGCTTTCCGAGGATGCCGCCTTCGCTGACGCTCGCTGGGATAATTTCAGCACTACGAAAAGTTTTATATTGTCCGATGATGATGGTCTGAAGCGCGTTTACGGCCGTTTCCGGTTTTCCGACGGATCGGGTTCAACCGGTGATATTTCCGACAGTATTACGCTTGATACTCATGCCCATATCGACTCGGCCTATTTTCGTCCATTGTCAGGCAGCTTTGAGGCCAATGACACGCTTACCTTCTCCCTGCTGTCGGGAGAGAGCGGGGGAGAAGCTTCAGTATCATTTCCGGGAATCAACTCGCTGACTTTATTTGATGATGGTACCGGCGGCGATGTTACCTCCGGCGACGGTCTGTACACCCGCGAGTTTGTCATTCCAATTGACCTTGAGGTTGCCGATGGCGTGGTGACCGGATCCTTCCGTGATGCAGCCGGGAACAACGCCGATAATTTCACTATCACAAGCCGGTTGACGGTGGAGAATCCGCCATTGCCGGTATCGCTGTCAGCCGCGGCGGAGAACTCCTCGACAGTCAGGATAACCTGGTCTGCCTCCGGAGATGACGACTTTGCGGCCTACCGGCTGTTCAGAGATACGGTCTGGAGCGTATCTCATACATCATACCAGGCGGCCTATATTGAATCCCGGAATACCACCACCTACACCGATAATAATCTCGACGACGACCGGACCTATTATTACCGGATTTATGTATACGATGACAATGGGCTGTCGACGGCATCCGATGTGGTTGAGGTTACCACGCCTGTCAATGAAGCGCCGGAAGCGGTGGTGCTGGCCGCCCAGTCTGATGCCGGAACAGTGTCTTTAAGCTGGACGGAGAACCTCGACGATGATTTTGAATCATATCGTATATACCGCAGTGGTACATCGGGTGTCGATTTAGCCGATGAATTAATCGGTGTAGTTAACGGCCAATCGACGACGACATTTGATGACACTCCGGGCGGACCCAGTCATTATAAGGTTTTTGTTTTTGACGGGCAGGGGTTGTCATCCGGCTCAAATGAAGTTTCCGGACCATAGGAAAACGTGAGCAATAATATGGGTTTTATGACCAGGCTGAATTATTTCATTGAGCTTTATTTCGGTGTTATCAGGAATATTTTCAAGCTTCGCCTTTGGTTGCCGTTCACGCTGTATGCGCTCCTTCAGTTCGGCCTGTTGCTGACCCTACTATACTATGTCCATCCCCGCATATACCCGGTACTTCATCCGTTAGTCAGCCTTCTGGGCGATAGACAGGCGACTATGTTCAGCCATTACCCCGGGCTTTTTGTGCTTCTTCCATCGGTTGTCCAGTGGGGAAAGCTGGCTTTGGGAATAGTCTTTGAAGGGCTGGCCGCCGGGCTGACGGCGGTTCTTTTCCTGCGGGTTTATTCAGGAGCGAATAGAGAAAAAGTGAGTCTCTCCCTGGCTTTTTCAAAATGGCTGCATCTTATGGGTGTCTGGAGCTTTATTGTAGCCATCCTGCTGTTTGTTAACTGGCTTTTGCCGGTCTTACTATCGGATTACCTGGTCGGCAATCCCCGGCGGCTGATGGCTTTCGGGGTTCTTATGCGTCTTTTCACGGTATTGCTTTATTCCATTTTTATTTTCGCTGTGCCGGCGGTGATAGTATTCCGGGACAATCTCCTGAAGGCGCTGAGGCACTCGGTCAGGCTCTTTCTGCATAATCCGGTGTTTTCTTTTTTCCTGGCTCTGGTACCGTATCTTTTATCGGTGCCAACTTCGTATATGACCGACAATGTAACTACCATTGTGGCCAGGTTTAACCCGGAACTGGTTTTTTATATCCTCCTTGCGGCAATAGTCATCGATATTATTGTTAACTTTCTGGTGACCGGGACAGTGGTCAAATTTCTGGTTGATGAACAATCATAGAGCCGGATTTATAATTATCGATTATCAGAGACGGCGGGGGTGTTGAAAAACACCCCGTTTTTTTGGCCTTTAGCGGCTTCTTAAGCTAAGAATTTTCCCCGGAATTCCGATATCTGAAGTAAATATAAAGGATTAAGTACTTCATGAAGAATTTGCTCATTATAGATGATGACCGTGAGATTTCACGATCATTGGCAAATCTTTTTGACTCAGATAAATACCGGTTCTACTTTCTTGAAGACGGTCAGCACATGGTTGAATTCATCAAGGAACATACCGATATTGACGTGGTCCTGCTGGACGTTAATCTGCCGACCATGTCCGGACTGGATCTTCTCAAGCAAGTCAAGCTCAATGATATTAATATTCCTATTATCATGATCTCGGGATTTATTTCCACCGAAAACGCCATGGAGGCCATGCGTGAGGGAGCATATGAATACTTGACCAAGCCGTTTGAAATTCAGAAACTGATCAGCACGGTAACAAATGCTTGCGGACAGCACCGGCTGAAGGGCATTAAATCACCTTCCGCCGATGATGAATCCGGAACCCCGGATGAAATAATCGGCAAGTCTCCGGAAATTGTCGAAATAGCCAAACTGATCGGGCAGGTGGCCAAGTCCGATGCGGCGGTGTTGATATTCGGCGAATCGGGTACCGGCAAGGAATTAATTGCCCGGGCCATACATCGCAATTCCAGGCGACAGTCCAAGCCTTTCCTCTCAGTCAACTGTGCCGCTCTGGCGGAGACTCTTCTGGAATCGGAATTGTTCGGTCATGAGAAAGGCGCCTTCACCGGGGCATATTTCAAACGTCTGGGTAAATTCGAGCAGGCCAACAATGGCACCATATTCCTTGATGAGATCGCCGATATGTCGCTTTTGACCCAATCGAAGCTGTTACGCGTACTTCAGGAAAAGCGGTTTGAACGTGTCGGCGGTGAAGAGACCATTGATATTGACGTCCGTATTATCGCCGCCACCAACAAATCGCTGGTGCAGTGCATGAAAGATGGGTCCTTTCGTGTCGATCTGTTCTATCGCCTGAAAGTGGTTTCTCTGTATATTCCACCGCTTCGCGACCGCAAGAGCGATATCTCATTATTGGTGGATCATTTTATCAAGCGGTTTTCAAATCAACTTCAGAAAGAGATCAAAGGCGTGTCGGCCAAGTCGATGACGCTACTTCAGAAGTATCCCTGGCCGGGCAATGTCAGAGAACTGGAA
>DAOWOO010000397.1 GCA_030642025.1 Candidatus Zixiibacteriota bacterium
AACCTGGTGTCTCGTAGCCGGATCGGCCTATCTTTTGATTGTTGATTTTATCTGGTACAAGCTGGAAAATAAAATTCCGATGTTCGGCGGATTCCCTGAAGATTTGCTGGAGTCTCGCGGAGTTAGCTGGTTTATCTCGACGTTTATTATCGAATTTGTCTTTTTTGTTCTGCTTCCGGCTGTGGTTTATGGCTGGTTCTACACCGTAATACCCTTCTATGGTATTCGCGGAGGAGTGGCAGCCGCCCTGTTTGTCTATATTCTCGGCATGATCCCGCTGGCCATGTTTATGCTATTCCGTATAAAACTACCCGTCATGTACATACTCTATCTCATGCTCGGGTTGCTGATTAAACTGGTTGGTGTAATGGCTATTATAAGTTACTTATATGTGCTCTAATATACTTTTTATCCGGTGCATCTATTCAACAACAAATCGGATATCGATAGGCTTATAAGGGGCTTGCGCCATAAATAGCCTGGTAGGTCATTCATTTTTGTTGCTTTTTATTACTGTTAAAGTGTAGTATTGAGATATCAGAAACTAATGGTAAAGGAGGAAGAGAAATGAAAAAGATTACGCTGGTCTTGTGTCTGGTTGCCCTGATTATTCCGGCATATGCGGCCGCTCAGGAAACCGGCAAGACCGAAACGCCCCAGCCGGTTCAAAAGGCAGAAGAAAAGGTGACTCCAAAACCGGCTCTGACTGTCGATGCCCGGCTTTGTACCGGAATTGCCGAGCGAATGCCGCTGGAGATGGCCGACACGTTCACCAATGATATTGATAAGGTCTGGCTCTGGTGCCGAATTGAAGGCGCGCCTGATTCAACCTTTGTGAAGCATGTCTATTACTACAAGGGTGAGCAAATAGCCGAGGTGGAGCTTCCGGTCAACAGCCCGTCATGGCGCACCTGGAGTTCCAAGACAATCCTGCCGAACTGGGTCGGCGACTGGGAAGTTAAAATTGTCGATGCCGACGGTAACGTCCTGAAAGCGATGCCGTTTAAAATCACGACTACCGTTGCTCAGGACGACTCTGAATAGTAACCGGGGCGTAGAGTTAGTTTTTTAGCAAGTCGGGTTCCGAATTCCGCTTTTGCGGAATGAGAAACCCGACATTTATTTTTTCGTTATTGCCGCCTATTCAGTCAAATCGAATTCGCATTCCTTGAACTGCTTGAGTAATTTATCCGGTGACGGTATCCATTGTCCCCATTTGCGGGAGATATGCTCGGTCCAACTATAGTTGTCGTAATCAAAGATTTCTTCGCGCTCGCCCTGGAGCGGAATCATTATATCAGGATTTCGGTAATAATCCTGCGCCAGATAACCGTCATCCATAACCTTCATCGCCTCATTAATCTGCTCATCCGTGAATTCGGGATATTCGTTTTCGAAAAGTGAGAACTCAAGCGGATAACGCGGCCGCGGCGGTTTGTCTTCATCAGGGTAGCCCATCGCCAGTTGTACTACCGGGAAAACACGTTTGGGAAGTTTATGCCGTTTTGCTATCTGTTTTGCCGCAAACGGGGTCATACCGATATAGCACGAGCCGAGACCCAATGATTCCGCGGCGATAACCATATTCTCACCGGCGAGGGTGACATCCTGCATTCCGAGATGATATATCCAGAGGTTGCATGAGACATTCTCCCAGCCCCGCTTTTTCATAATCAGTTCCATCCTGTGAAAATCAAGCAGGAAATAGAACGCTATGGGAGCGTTGAACGGATGTTTGTCCGCTTCACGCGTGATGATAAGCGAACATAACTGCGAGGCAAACGGCGCCTGCAATCCGGCTTTTACAATTGTATGGATTATTTCATCGGTCGGTACATCCGGTTTGTACTTACGGATTGACTTGCGGTTCATCATCAGGTCAATGGTTTGATTGGGCATTTGTGCACCTCATCATCATGATAATTACTAATTAAGCGGATGTCTCAGTTTGGGGATACTTTTATCTATCGGCGGACCCTTGGGCTTAAGGATTTCAGGGTGCTCTTTAATGTATTTATAAATTGCCTCGGCGATTACCCGGTGTCCCTCGGCATTGAAATGTATCGGATCACTCTCGGCATTATCATATAGATTATCGTATGGCCTAAATTCATTTTCAGTATCAATTAGCGGTGCCTTTGCATTTCGCGCCAGAATTTTGGCCTGCTGGCTATAGTAATGATGGTAATCGTGCATAGGGGAGATGCTCCCGGCGGGATAATATTTTTCCAGCGATGGTATCGGCGCAGTCAGGATCATCGACTGCATTCCCTCATTACGGGCGAAATCCCAGATTGCAAACAGATTCTGGTAAAACTCGAAAAACGATGTCCGGTAAACTGTTTCCCTTTTGCCGATTCTCTCCTCGAGCGGAGTTTCTGTTATCGAGAGGATTATTTTCCTCATGAAAC
>DAOWOO010000440.1 GCA_030642025.1 Candidatus Zixiibacteriota bacterium
CATAAGCGGCTTAAGGGGCTGGCCGATTATTTTATTGATGCCGTGCAGTCAAAGATTCCGAATGTTTATCTCAACGGACCCAATGATGAACGGCGGGTACCGTCAACGGTTAATCTTTCATTTGAGTTTGTTGAGGGCGAGTCGATTATTCTCTCGCTGGATATGAAAGGAATCGGGGTGGCCTCAGGTTCAGCCTGCACATCGGGATCGCTGGATCCCTCGCATGTTCTTACCGCTATGGGTGTTGCTGTTGAACTGGCCCAGGGTTCGATCCGCTTTTCCATGGGCCGCTACACCTCCCGGGAGGATCTGGAATACACGGTTGAATGCCTGCCGGAGATTATTGAACGCCTGCGAGCCATGTCGCCGTTATATACACAACCGGGAAAAACGAAATAGGATAAAACCGTATCGAGAAAACCAGGGGTCGGTTTTCCGACCCTTTTCCAGTATAAGTAGTATGACAGATAAAGAAGTCACCAGGCAGAAAGTCCTTGTCGCTGTTTCAGGCGGAGTTGACTCATCAACGGTGCTCCTGCTGTTGAAAGAACAGGGATATGATGTTATTGCGGCAAATATGAAGCTCTGGGATTACGCCGAGATCGGGGCTGATCTGTTTAAGGATGGCCGTTGCTGTTCGCTGGAGGAAATAAATGATCTGCGCTTGGTTTGTAACAGGTTTTCGATACCGTTTTACGTGCTCGATTTTACCCGGCAATTCAGAAAGATCGTAATAAATGACTTTATTTCCGAATACAGGGCCGGGCGGACGCCCAATCCGTGTATTCTGTGTAATACTTATCTTAAATGGACGGAACTGTTTAAAAAAGCCCGTGAAATTGGCTGCGATTATATCGCCACCGGTCATTACGCCTCGATAGAATATGACAGAACCCGTGCCCGGCATGTAATAAAAAAAGGAATAGACGAAACCCGCGACCAGTCATACGCGCTGTGGGGGCTTTCTCAGGAGGCTCTGGCCTGCACCCTGATGCCGCTGGGCGAATATCGTAAATCCGATATTCGTGAAATTGCAAAGGAGTATAATCTTAAAACCGCAGACAAGCCGGAATCCCGGGAAATATGCTTTGTGGCCGATGATGACTATCATCGGTTTCTTAAAGAGTGGGAAGCCAAAGAGGGGAGAGGGTTTGATCCGGGCGAAATTGTCACCACCGACGGCGAAGTTGTCGGGCATCATGAAGGTTATGTTTTTTATACAATCGGCCAGCGCCGCGGACTGGGAATATCTAACCCGACCCCGTTGTATGTCAAAGATATCGACCCATTGTCAAACCGTGTGATCGTAGGCGCCAATCACGAATTATTTAAAGATTCGATGCGCGTTTCCGGCATCAACTGGGTCGGCTTGGATAGGCCGTCAACTCCGTTCAAAGCCGATGTGAAAATTCGGTACCTTCACGCTCCGGCGCCGGCAATGGTGACACCGCTTGATGATTCCACGGCGGAAATTGTTTTCGATCATGTTCAGCGGGCCATCACACGGGGACAGTCGGCTGTTTTTTACGAAAATGACATCGTTCTCGCCGGCGGAATTATTGATTGAAATAAATTTGTTGAACACCGCCTTTTATACCTGTATATAAACTGCTAAGGGCAATATGAACTATATTAATGGCAATATATAATATTTAAAGTGATGGTTTTATGAAACGTCTTAAGAAGTTAATACTCTGGGGAATAGTTATAATAGTAATCCTGGCGGTGCTGTGTGCCGCCGCCATTGCCCTGTTTTTCCCAAAGGAAGAGGTTAAAAATCTGGCTCTGGAAAGAATTTCATCGGTTCTGAATCGACCGGTCAGCGTTGAGACCATTTCAACCTCATTCTGGGGCGG
>DAOWOO010000139.1 GCA_030642025.1 Candidatus Zixiibacteriota bacterium
CCCCCGCTCCTTGGCACCTGCAGTCCCACGAATGCCGATACGGCCTGCTATAGTATCCATGTCGATGGACTCATGGTTGCTATCGAGAAGGTTCATGACGCCTACCAGGGTCATGACACCTATGTTTCGATTTATCTCGATTCAACCTATGAGGGCGAGACTTTCACTTCCGGCCTCATTGGCGGTTATAATTTCCTGATCGCCTATGATGCGTCGGCGCTGGATTTCCGCGCCGCCTTCCGGGGTGAACTGATCGACACCGAGTTTGAATTCTTCACCTATCGCTTTGGACCCGATGGCAACTGCGGCAGCGCCTGCCCGTCAGGCATGCTTCGCATTGTGGCGATGCGGGAGTCCAACGACGGCGTGCTCAATCCCAACCATGTCGAAGGCGCGGGTGAACTTGCCAAGCTGCAGTTCCGTGTTTCCGACAACCGTCTCTACGAGTGCCAGTATATCCCGATCCGTTTCTACTGGCTTGATTGTGGCGACAACACAATGTCAGATGAAACCGGTAACTGGCTCTGGACAGGTCGTTTGGACCAGGTTTGGAATTTTGAGATGACAATCACTGAACCATACGAATATGAAGCTGGTGGCGAGATCTTCAGGAACTACTATGGTGGTCCTGAGGACACCTGTTACATAGAAACCACCGTTATGCCGGATACCGCTGCTGGCGAGAAGTTCTTCCCGCTGGGAGCTATTATCTTCCGTAACGGCGGTGTGGATATCATCTGCGCGGATGACATTGATGACCGTGGTGACGTCAACCTCAACGGTATTTCCTACGAAATCGCCGACGCGGTTGTCTTTACCAACTACTTCATCAATGGTCTTGCCGCCTTCACGATCAACATTGAAGGCCAGACAGCCGCAACCGACGCCAATGCCGACGGCCTGGTTCTGTCGGTGGCCGACCTGGTCTACCTGATTCGTGTCGTTGTCGGTGATGCCCAGCCGTATGACAAGCCGGTTGAAGCTCCCTATGCTGAATTTGCCACCACCGGCCGGACTGTTTCAGTCGAAACAGCCGGTGAAGTCGGCGCGGCTCTGTTCGTCTTCGAAGGCGACGTGACGCCGACCTTGGCGGCCAATGCCAGCCATATGGAAATCAAATACGGCCACAGTGACGGTATAACTCGCGTGCTGGTTTACAGCATCGCGACCAATGGCTTCGTTACCTCCGGTGATATTCTGCACCTGAGCGGCAACGGCGAACTTGTTTCCATTGAAGCGGCCGATTACAACGGCTATGCCTTTGATGTCAACAAGGTCAATATGCCCTCCGAATTCGCCCTGGCGCAGAACTATCCCAACCCGTTCAACCCGTCCACCACGATTGAACTGGCCCTGCCGGTCGAAAGCGATTACTCTATCGCTATCTACAATATCTCCGGTCAGCTGGTCCACCAGATCAACGGACGAGGCATCGGGTATGTAACCGAGGTCTGGGACGCTAACGGAATGGCCAGTGGTATATACTTCTACAAAGTAATCGCCGGTGAAAACACCGCGACAAAGAAGATGCTACTGCTCAAATAATAACGTATAACGTCCAGTATCTAAATCAAAAGCCCCTGACTAACAGGGGCTTTTGTTATGAAAGGAAATAGCGAATGTCAGGAGCGGACAATCTTTAAGATCTCTTCGGTACGCCTGTCAAGAATCTCTTTTGTGTTCGCCTCGACATTGAGGCGAATCAACGGCTCGGTATTCGATGGCCGTAAATTGAACCAGAAATCGTCGTAATCAACGGTCAGCCCATCGCTGGTATCATGTTTTCCATCGGCAAAATGAGCGGCCACGCGGTCAAGTTTTCCCCCGGCCGATGTCACCCTGCTGTTTATTTCGCCGGAACGGAAGTAAGGATCAATCGCCTCAATCTTCTCGTGGAGCGGTTGGCCGCTTTTGCTCAGCAGTTCGAGACAGACCAGAAAAGCAATCAACCCCGAATCGGCAAACCAGTTGTCCCGGAAATAAAAGTGCCCGGAGTGCTCGCCGCCGAAAATGGCGTTGTATTTTTTCATAAGCGGCTTGATATAGGCGTGTCCGACCCTGGTTCTGATGGCCTTACCGCCTTTTTTCTCGATCAGTTCAGGAACCGCCTTGGAGCAAATGATATTATAAAGAATCGTCTCGCCCGGGTTTTTATCAAGCAGGTTGTCGGCTACCAGGGCGGTGGCCAGGTCACCGCCGACCTGGTGGCCATTTTTGTCCACCAGAAACATGCGGTCGGCGTCGCCGTCAAAAGCGACGCCAAAATCAGCGCGCTCCTCGGCTATTTTTTTCTGAAGATCGACCAGGTTTTTCAACTCAATCGGGGAGGCCGGATGATTCGGAAAGGTCCCGTCCAGCTCGAAATAAAGTGGAATATATTTAATGGGTAGTTTTTCCAGAACAGGCGGGAGAGTCAATCCGGCCATACCGTTGCCGGCATCCATGACAACCCTGAACGGCTTTATAATCGATCTGTCAATAAATGACAGGCAATGCGCAGCATAATCCTCGGTAATGACCTTGCGGGCGATATTCCCACGCTCTGATGATTTTATCACCGTGTCGTTTTCCAGTGCCTCTTCAATTTTGTCCAGCCCTTCCTGTCCTGAAAGCGGCATAGCCCCTCTGCGGCATATCTTAAATCCATTATACTCTTTCGGGTTATGACTGGCGGTAACCATAACTCCACCGTCATAGTCGAATTTTCCCACCGCAAAATACATACCGTCGGTGGAAACCAGTCCCAAATCCACCACATCAACCCCGGCATCGATTATGCCGCAAATAAGCATATCATGAAGCTCATTGGACGATATCCGCATATCCCTGCCGACCGCTATTGTCTTCGGTTTCAAATAGTCGGCCAGGGCGTTCCCAATTCGATAGGCGATATCGGGATTTAATTGCTCCGGGAATATCCCCCTGATATCATAAGCCTTGAAAATCGTTCTTTCAAAATCCATTTCTTATCCCTTCTGGAACTAATATATGATTATTCCGCCGGGGGCGTCAATGTTTTTCGGTGATACTTGAATATTTTCATACCGTTTCTATATCGACATTTTTAATAATTTACCGCCAAATGTCTCATTGATATATTATCTTACACTGATTATGGCTCTGGGTATCAAAAGAAACAGCATCATCATCCTGACCTTCTCCAATTTTGTCATAATGGCCGGTTTCAATGTCTGGCGTATCCTGTTTAACAATTTTGCGGTGGAAACGTTCGATGCTTCCGCGACCGAAGTCGGCATAATTCAGGCGGTTCGTGAGGTCCCCGGGTTGCTTGCCTTTGGTGTCGGAGCGCTGGCGATTTATTTTGCCGAATCACGGATTTCGGCGCTCTCAATCACGATAGTCGGTCTGGGTCTGTTACTTTGCGTTTTTTCCCCGACGCTTATTGTCCTGAGTGTTGCCACATTCGTGATGTCGCTCGGTTTTCATTATTTTGAGCCAAGCAATACCTCGCAACTTTTAATGTATGCCAATTCCGGTGAATTCGGCCGGGTGCAGGGGAAATACAAGTCATTTGAATCAATGGCCGGGCTGACCGCCGGGGCACTGGTTCTGGTTCTGGCGCTGACTTTTTCTTACCGACAGACCTTTTATATAATCGGCGCGCTGGTATTTTTGATTGGGCTGTATCTGGTTCTGGCCCTGCCGCCCAATCGCGGCCGGACTGAAAAACGAAAGATCAGGCCGAAAAAGGAATACTGGCTGTACTATGTTCTCTCGTTTCTGCGAGGATGCCGGAGACATATCTTCACCACCTTTGCTATTTTTCTTTTGGTTAAGAACCATGAGCTCAGTATAGCCGTTGTAACTTCTATTTACCTGCTGAACAATTTTACCACTATTTTTACATTTCGTTTGCTCGGTAAAATCAGCGACCGTTTTGGCGAACGGACAGTTCTGGCGGGATCATCTCTGTTACTTATATTTGTTTTTACCGGTTATGCCTATGTCGAATACCTTCCTCTATTGATAGCCTTCTTCGTGATTGACAACACTCTTTTCGGTTCGTCGATTGCTCTTAAATCGTATATTAGGCGAATTTCAACCCTGGAGGATTTGACAGGCTGTCTTTCGACCGGGATGACGATGAATCATATCACGGCGATAGTTATTCCGATAATTGGCGGTCTGGCATGGAACCTGTTCGGCTATCAGGTGACGTTTATTGCCGGGGCGATAATCGTGACCGTCGATCTTTTCTTTGCTCTCAAAATACCTCGCAAAGAGAAAACACCCCGGACAAACCCTGACAGAGTTTTAGCGAAATAATCGCAGATAGTTGCATTACGAGCGGTTTTCTTATATAATTAGACTGTCTAAAAATGTGAGATATGTATTTAATACTGGGAATATATTTATGAAAAAAATCTTGTCAGGGAATGAAGCTATCGCTCGGGGAGCATATGAGGCCGGGATTAAGGTTGCCGCCGCCTATCCGGGAACACCTTCGACGGAAATACTTGAGAGCCTCGCCAGAGATTATCGTTCAATCTATTCCGAATGGTCGCCCAATGAAAAAGTGGCCTTTGAGGTCGGTATCGGTTCTTCGCTCGGCGGAGCGCGGACACTGGTAACCATGAAGCATGTCGGGCTTAATGTCGCGGCCGATCCGTTCATGACCTTTGCCTATACCGGCGTCCGGGCCGGATTCGTGGTTGTCTCGGCCGACGACCCGGAAATGCACTCATCGCAGAATGAGCAGGACAACCGGTTTTACGCCAAGTTTGCCCAGATACCGTTTCTGGAACCGTCGGATAGCCAGGAATCAAAGGATCTTGTGGTCAGGGCTTGCGAAATTTCAGAACAATTCGATACGCCGGTCATGCTTCGTTTGACTACCCGGATTTCGCATTCCAAGGGAATTGTCGAGCAGTATGATCCGGTTGAACCACCGGAGATGACATTCGAGCATGATAGAAACAAGTATGTTATGATTCCCGCGAATGCCCGTAACCGTCATGTCGTGGTCACCGAACGGCTGGCAAAACTTGAGAAATTCGCCGAGGAAACGGACTTGAATGTAATCG
>DAOWOO010000340.1 GCA_030642025.1 Candidatus Zixiibacteriota bacterium
AACTCAGTTCTTGAAGAAGCAATATCAATAGGAACATTACTTCAAAGTACGCTTTGAAATATACTTAATCTTTGCCCCGCTTTTTCTTTGCCCTCTCCCTCATTTTTTCCACTCCTTCTTCAAGTTCGGTCATGTTTTCAACCTCAGAGTAGAACAGTGGTGAGGCGTCGATATCGCAGGCCTGGTTATGACGAAGAACCTTGCCGCATACGCCCGGGCGGCGTAATACCTGATGCGAAGAAGAGAATCATCAAACACAATATTAAAAGGCCCACAAAAAATCGGCTTAATCTGTGTGATAAATCTGGTGTCGTCATTTATAAATCATGCGGCCTTTTTCACGGCGAGTGATCTGGGTCGGCGATCTATACTCCGAGCATAAACCATGGCCAGGGTGCGGTAAATCATATGAGCGAACTTGGAATACGGCATATACCACAAAAGAAAATATACCGTCAAAATATGCAGATAGTATATCACATAGGCAAGCATGGCGACGCCGGTTAGGCGCCCCAGCCAGGATAGCATTCCGGTCAATCCGACTAAGAACAGCATATATAAGAAAAGATTATCAGCATATCCATTGGCTCCCACATCATCTTTGCTTGTGAGCCGACGAAGTATCAGCATACCGCTTCCCAGAAGTATGGCAATTCCGCTTACGGC
The DNA here is from genome assembly GCA_030642025.1 of Candidatus Zixiibacteriota bacterium. GTDB lineage: Bacteria > Zixibacteria > MSB-5A5 > GN15 > PGXB01 > DAOWOO01. The sequence goes on from DAOWOO010000340.1 coordinate 667, forward strand.
TCCCAGTATTTTGACCGGATGAGGCAGATCAATCGGCACGGTAAAATAAGAGTCTATAATCTCCATTCCCAGAAGATGTATATAATGAGGTAAAAACACAAGAATCATTACCAGGCCGGTAGTTAACATCGCCCCGCCGAATCCCAGTAACAGAATCAAATGCCATTTTGACCGAGATTTATTAACCTCACACGAATTGAAGTGCACGTGGGTCAGTATTTCCTTAAGCGTCCGAAATAGGGCGGAAATAAAGGAGAGCTTACTTTCATGATCGCTTGACTTCAAACCTTTCCAGAATCTTAAAAACCCTATCGCCGCAAATATAAAGATTATGATATTCCCGAATACGAACAGGGCATCAACCGTGCTGTGCGGGAGAAAAAGATTAAAATCTATTTCAGAACCGGTCAAAAATAGATAGTCTCCATTGGCATCGACCGGGGCAGTAAAAACAATACAGGCCATAAGGATTAACGCCGGCACAATAAGCAAGGCCGGCAGCGCCTTCGGATTGGCCAGGGCTTTACCCATAAAAGCGGGAAAGGCGAATTTCCGGTACATATAGCTCCGCAGGGCCGCCAGGACATCCCCCGGACGGGCGCCGCGCGGACAACTCAGACTGCAGTCATTGCATTGATGACAAAGCCAGATATCGGGATCTTTCATCAGTTGCTCGGTCTGCCCCCACTGAGCAAGAAGCATCTCTTTTCGGGGAAAAGGTCGTTCCGCCGGGGACAAATTGCAAACCACCGAACAGGTGGCGCATTGATAACAATTTTTCAGGGTGTCGCCCCCAGCCTTTTTCACCTCTCGGCTCAGTTCCAAATCAGGTTCAATCACTCTACCTGCCGCCATGAAACCTCTCCCTTCCATTTATGATTACATGCATTCAGAAGCCATAATTTTAAAGCATCAAAAATACGTTCGTCTTATCAGACTGTCAAGATGTTTTGGTTATACTTTTCACAAATGCAATCCGGTTCCCTTCCGCCGGATAGGCACTTAAGATTTGCTATATGAATAATTGCCGATTATTTATATCAGACAGCTCACCGAACATCTGTTCTGCTGTGCCGCCATCGATTATGTCAATAACAATATGGAACAATGTTGCCGCCTTTTGATGGAAAAACAGGCCGATATACAAGGCTTATCCGGAAAAGAGCCAAATTAAAAGATCGACGAATGTTTGAACAATCAAACATTAAACGGTATGTTGATCATCTCCTTGTGCCAAACTTGGCGTATTCCGCAAATCCTTATCTGAACAAGCATTTTCGGCGTAAAACATGAATATTTAAAAGGATATGGCCAAAAACCGATCTTTTTCGCTTGACAACGCTTGTGAAAAAAATTACATTCTGACTTGAATATTGCATGGATGTGAACTGAGAATTTACTCTTAAAAGATTGTGAAATAAGTCACATACTATCAGTGAAATTACGCTAATTTTTGCGAAATATTTAAGGACATCATAAACGCAAAACAGGTATGTATCTATGGCAAACTCAAAACTAATTCGACCGCACGGCAGTGATGAGCTGAAAATATTGCTGCTTGAAGGTGCAGAGCGCGACGCTGAACTGAAGAAGGCTGAAGGTCTTCCCAAAGTTGTCATGTCCACTCGTGAAACCGGCGACCTGATCATGCTGGGTATCGGCGGATTCACCCCGCTTGATGGGTTCATGGGACAGGATGACTGGAAAGGTGTCTGCGCCGAGATGAAAATGACCAACGGTATCTTCTGGCCTATTCCGGTAACTCTTTCGCATGACAAGAAGATTGATCCGGGCACGGAAATCTGCCTTATTTCCGGCGAGACTGACGAAATCATGGGCACCATGAAAGTAACCGAGTCCTACCAGATCGACAAAGAATTCGAATGTAAACATGTCTTCACAACCGCTGACCCTGAGCATCCGGGTGTCAAGAAGGTAATGGAGCAGAAGGACTGGAATATTGCCGGTCCGGTGAAAGTTCTTTCAGAGAGTTATTTCCCCAAAGAATTCAAGGGTGTCTATCAGCGTCCGTCTGAGAGCCGCAAGATATTCGAGGAAAAAGGCTGGAAAACCATTGCGGCGCTTCAGCTCCGCAACCCGATGCATCGTTCCCATGAATACCTTGCCAAGATTGCTATTGAAGTCAGTGACGGCCTCTATATTCATCAGTTAGTGGGC
>DAOWOO010000269.1 GCA_030642025.1 Candidatus Zixiibacteriota bacterium
ACTCATGGCCGGGGAATGTCCGGGAATTGCAGAACGTGATTGAAAGAGCGGTGGTTCTCTCCCGTAATGAGGTTATATCAACCAAAGAGTTGCCCGGTTTGGCCCCTGGAGTTGATTCGCCAATGAGCGCCTTTGAAAAGATGTCTGATGTCGAAAAGGCGCATATCAGGACTATTCTTGACCGGATGGGCTGGAATATCGGCAAATCAGCCGAGCTCCTTGGAATTCACCGCAATACTCTCAGGTCCAAAATCAAGGAATATAATCTGTCGTCCCCGGCCTGATTCGGTGCACATTTTAGTACACCTGAACATTTATTGTGCCTGAAGCCGGCTTGCCGGTTTATGGTAATGCTCGCATCTCTATGTGTTACAAAGGGTAAGCCCGTTTGGCACGCCGATTGATTCCTATTCTATCGTAAAAGAAGGAGAAAAACCATGAAGAATGCAATAATTACAATTTCCGTTTTGTTGATTGGGCTGGCCTTTGTCGGCTGTGAGGATAATACCACCGAATACGTAATCGTAGATGAGGGACAGACCCCGACCGCTCCGACCGGAGTTTATTCGATTACGGCCGATAATGCCGTTTACCTTTACTGGATTCGGGTCGAGCACGATAATCTTCGCTACTATCGTATCTGGCGTAATACCGACGGCGGTAATCAGTATTCTCTCTATGATGCAGTCGATGCTGACGAAGACTGGTATGAATGGGAATATGTCGACACCGAGGTTGATAACGGCAGTGAATACTATTATGCCGTGACTGCTATGGACTGGGACGGTAATGAGTCAGGGCTGTCATTGGAACTGGTTCGCGATGTGCCCCGGCCCGAGGGATTTGATTTTGAGATGAATGACACTCTCACTCAGGCGAGTAATTCCGGGTTTGATTTCTCCTCTGAAATGGTTGTCCCGTGGAATAATTCCGGATCTGATATATATATCGTCTATGACGGATCGACCGGGACGTTCCGAATAATTGCCGCCGATGCCCAGACATTTATCCAGGATATGGGGTATACCGAATCTATCGATGATATAAATTATGCACCTTTAACCGGATGGTCGTCTCTGGGATGGAGCGAGGTTATCCGAAATCATACCTACGTGGTGAAAACCAGAACGAGTAATTATGCCAAGTTTCTGGTTACGAACATAAATTACGGCACCAAAATAATCACTTTCGACTGGGCGCATCAGATTGTCAGCAATGAACCGCAGTTTGCTCCGCCGAACCGTGATGATGCCGAAGTGAAAAACATAAAGCTGATAAAATAAAGGGGCCATGCTCCAAAAACGAGGTGAGTAAAATGAAACGGTCAATAACAATACTGATGGCGCTGTTAGTCGGCATGTGGGTGGTATCGCCCACCAGCGCCAAGGTAGTGGCGTATGAACGGGACAGGGACTATGGAGCGTATTTGATCTTTGACCGCTACCTTGATGTTGAAATCTGGACCGAACAGGATGAGTACTATGAAGGAGAGGATATTGATATCTCCTTCAGAGCCAGTAAGGACTGCTACGTGGCGATATACAATATCGACACTCGCGGGCGGGTAAGCCTGCTCTATCCCGTGGATGAACAGGACGACTTTTTTATCCGGGGAGGACATATATATAATCTCCCCGATAAATATGACGATTATGATCTGACCGTCCGCGGTCCCGAAGGAGTGGAGTATCTGCAGATAGTCGCCTCGCGCGAACCGTTCCCGCTGGATGACTGGGACCCTGATATGATCTGCGATGACGATCCGTACGATTTCATGTCGTTTATAAACGCCGCCTTCTTTGGATGCGATTTCGGATGCCGCCGGGCGTACGATCTGACGTCGTTTATGGTCAAGGAATGGGACCAGGCCTATTTCCGGCCGGTTTATGATTATGATTGCCCGCACTGGTCGATGTGCGGTTCGGTTTATATCGACTACCCGTTCGGGGCATCGGTGTATGTTAATGGAATCTACTGGGGATGCGCCCCGCTGTATATTCCCCGGATTTACTATGGTTATCACTGGATAACGATATATGATCCCTGGGGTTATTGCTGGGAAGACAGGATAGGCGTGGTCAGACGACGAACGGTGATTCTGGACAATACTATCGTGAAAACCAAGACAAGCGTTAAGTCGCGTTACCGTGATGTCAGGGCGCGCGGTTACCTTAACCCGGCGAAAAACGGCTACTCCGATTATGCTGCCCAGGTTCGGGCTAAAAAGGAAATCCGCCAATCATCGGCTTTCAAGACCAGGATGAGTTCGAGAACGGCTTCGGTGTCCGGTTCGACATCAAGATACAGTGGCAAGAAGACATCGTACTCAGCCTCGCGGAGTAGCCGATCCAGAAGCTCCAATATGGGAAGCGCATCGAAACAGGAGCGCCAGAACAGGTCAAGCCGGTCGTCGACAGTTGACAGACGTGACCGTTCCGGAACCGGAAGCGATTCTAGGATGACCCGCAAGTCATCAGGCTCGAAATCATCAAGAGAAAGCACGCGGTCAAAGTCATCGAAAGTGGAAAGAAAGAGTTCATCGAAATCGACGAGAAATTCGGCGACGGTCAAGCAATCGTCGAAGAGGTCGAACAGCTCCAAGGCTACGAGGAAATCACCCTCAAGTAGTTCCGGTTCACGCAAAGTGGAAAAGAAATCCTCCGGTTCGGGCGATTCTTCGTCAGGTACGGTAAAGCAGAGTTCGTCGACGCGCTCATCGAGTAACCGCTCAACTGTTTCAAACTCCGGTTCGAGCGGGACTCGAAAATCATCACGCGGCAGGCGATGAGTTTTCTGTTGACTCATCGCCTTAAACCGATATACTGATTACAGGCGCATTTGAGGAGTAAGATGTTACGAAAGTTATTGATCATATTAATATTGGCGGTGTTCCTGTTCGGTTCTGCATCTTTTGCCATTGAAAAACAACAGCAAAAGAAACAGCCGATTGAGAAGCCGAAGCAGGAGGTGAAATCACCGGATAAAAAAACTCCTGATATTAAGGCTGATGTGAATAGGAACAACGAGCCGACCGGTAAGGACTATGATAATTTCATAGACGAGAACAAAAACGGGATTGATGATCGCGCCGAGGGGAAAAGCAAGGAAAGCAAGAAAAACAAGCCTGAAAAGACGCGGAAAAAAACAAAAGAACCGTCTAGGTGACGGATTTCATTCTGGGTAACCCACTCCTGAAAAAAGGGGTGGGTTTTTTTATTGGCATTGAAATGCAATGGTGTTATGAAGTGTTTTATTGGATTATATTATTGTCAGGGGAGTAGATAACGTCTGAAATCAAAATGACAGGAGAGATAAGGACCGACCTTGACTGCGAAATCAAGGGAATACCGGCTAAGCAATGGGGCGAGGCAGTCTTCAATGTGGTCGGCGAGGAACTGGTTATGGAGATCAGTGTCGAGGATAAAGTAATTGTTGCTTTGATGGCCGGGGAGGATGCTGTCTGGAAAGGTACCCTTGA
>DAOWOO010000128.1 GCA_030642025.1 Candidatus Zixiibacteriota bacterium
AATCGTTTGGCGACAAGAAAATCAATCTGGCTGAAAATCTCATCCGCCGAAAGTTTCCCCTTGTAATCCGCCCCGGCGTCGCAGAACGGACAGCGCACCGGGCATCCATACAGGGTCGAGACGATAATAACCCACCTTTTTTCTCTCGTAAGGGGCGGCTGGACCGATTCCATAAACTCATAAGCCCGGCCGTCACCCGACTCGGCGACATATACCATAGCCAGGTCATCCCGACCGGTGTAACCCGTTACTTTCATTGGCCGGTTTCCCTTTTCAGTTTCCTGTCAATCCTCATGGCCGCCAGGACTGCATCACCGACCGCAATCGCTGTCTGGCGGAAAATAGATCCTTTGCAGTCGCCAATAAAGTATAACCGGTCATCCTTTTCAAGCTCTGTTTTATGATGAATCAAATTCTCAGACAAAAAGCCAATACTCGCTTCCCGGCCAACCGCACCCAGAATATAATCGGCGGTCATTTTATGTCCGCTATTGCACTCTATTTCCAGGCGTTTTCCATCAATCATTGTCACATTGACAATTTCCGTATTATCGAAATACTTAATCCTCGCAGATTGTTTGACTCTGTTATGCAATAAAGCCAGGCATTTTATATGAGCACCGCGGTTGAGTATCGTAACATCATTGGCCTTATGAAGACTCAGGGCATAATCAAAAGCGATATCCCCGGAGCCGATTATTACTATCGCTTTGTCCTTAATATCAAGCAAAGGGTACACCGTGAACAATATTCTATTTCCTAAACCGGTATAAGGTTTCAGTTCATCAGGAATTTTAGGTATCGTCCCGGAAGCAATAATGGCAAAACTGGCGTGAACAGTATGATTATCAGTCCGGGCAATGAAGCAGTCATTTTGATAATTAAGCTCTATCACTTCTTCATAAATGGTTTTAACGGAATGCTGTTTGTATTGATCCGTAAACAGCCCGACAAGCTCCCGGCCCGATATCCCTCCGGGAAATCCGGGATAATTTTCGATTAAATTGGCGTTTTTCAGTATCCCCCCGAGACTGTCTTTTTCAAAAAGAAGAGGGTTATACCGTTGCCGCTTGAGCTGTATGGCTGCCGCAATCCCTGCCGGGCCGCCGCCAATTATTATTATATCTTCAGTTCGCATTTTCATCGTGTCCCTAAAGTGAATGGAAACTAAGCGACAGATCGAAAGGCCGCAAGCTGTTTCTTGCGTATTACACAGTTTCAACTTTCAGCTTGTGTCGGTGGCTCTCATTTGGTAATTTTTTTAAAAATCATTACGGGAAAGGAATGAATATGAGAGTCAATAATTTTTTTGCAGCCTGTGTGGCCATGTTTATACTTTTTGCTTTCTTGCCGATGGCACAGGCCTGCACCAGTATGCTGGTGACAAAAGGCGCCTCGGTTGATGGTTCGGTGATGATTACCTACACCTGTGATGGTGAGTTTCACCCGCACATGGAATATCTTCCCGCCGCCGACTATCCGCCCGGTGATTCGCTTAAAATTGAAGACTGGCATGGCACTGTTCGCGGCTGGATTAAGCAGGTAGAGCATACATATGCCGTCGTCGAGATGATAAATGAGCATCAATTGGCTATAAGCGAGACCACTTTCGGCGGCCGGGAGGAACTTCAGAACAAGGAAGGCATGTTAGGTTACTGGGATCTAATGATATTGGCCCTGCAGCGGGCCAAAACCGCCCGCGAGGCTATCAAAGTAATGACCGAGCTGGTAGCTGAATACGGTTACCGCTCCACCGGCGAGTCGATATCGATTGCCGATACCGAAGAAGCATGGATTCTGGAAATAATCGGTCCCGGCGACAGCTTAGGGGTTGAAAACAGCCAGGGGGCCGAGTGGGTGGTGGTAAAGGTTCCCGATGGGTACATATCGGCTCATGCCAACAAGGCGCGGATAGGCGAGTTTCCATTGGATGACCCCGATAACTGCCTTTATTCCGATAATGTCATCTCCTTTGCTATCGAGAAGGGTTACTATGATCCTGATTCCGGCGAGCCGTTCAGGTTTTGCGAGGCATACTGCCCGGCCACACCGAGCAATCAGCGGTATGCCGACGCCCGGGTCTGGAGCATTTTCAGGCGGGCGGCGCCGTCGCTGAATCTGTCATCGGATTATCACCGCGCCGTCGATGGCGCAAAGCCGTATCCGCTCTGGATCAAGCCGGACCAAAAGCTTTCGGTGTCCGATGTTTTCAGCCTGATGCGCGACCATTACGAAGGAACCGATTATGATATGACAGTCGGAGTCGATGCCGGGCCGTACGGATCGCCATACCGGTGGCGTCCGATGGACTGGGAAGTTGACAGTATCAAGTATGTCTGGGAGCGGCCGATTTCGACCCAGCAGACCGGCTTTTCTTTTGCATCGCAATCGCGGGGACACCTTCCGGATCCAATCGGGGGTTTGTTATGGTACGGCTATGATGACACCTGGTTTACGGTTTATTTCCCGGTGTACTGCGGGATCGATGCTATACCGGAATCATACACGGTCGGTTCATTACAGAAATTCTCCTGGAATTCGGCCTGGTGGGTGTTCAACTTTGTCTCAAATATTGCCAATTTGAAATACTCGTACATGATAGAGGATATACAAAAAGTCCAGAGCGAGCTGGAAGGCTACTTTCTGGCCCTGCAACCGGCGGTTGAAAAAACAGCGCTGGAACTGTACAAAACCGACCAGGCTTTAATGACACGCTACCTGACCGATTATACGGTGACCCACGGCGAGATGGTTGTTGACCGCTGGCGGGAGCTGGGGGAATTTCTGCTTGTCAAATATAATGACGGCTACGTGAAAAACAGCGAGGGAAAACCAGAAGATAAGGGGTACCCCGAAAGCTGGCTTCGCAAAGTGTTAAAAAACCGCCCGGAGCAGTTCAAACTTCCGGTTAAAGAGGATACCATACCAGAGTCGAAGCTGGTGGATTGAATTTAAGAGGCGGAATTGTCAAAGCAAGAATAGGTCGGGTTTCCGAATTAAGCGAAGAGAAAGAGAAACCCGACATTAATGATGAATAGAGACAATTGTCGGGTTTTTCGTTCCATCCCGCCTTTGGCGGGATTTCACTCAGGACCCGATCTTGTATAGCTGATAGCTAAGAAAAGATTCTCCCTGACCGATATTTAATTAAATGGTCATTAGCATATATTTTGAACCCCAACGGGTCGGGCGATAAAAAGAGTGACAAAGCGAAACGCCTACAACAACGACCTCAAAATCGGCGAACTGCCCGATCTTCGAGTGCTGGCCATCGATATACTTCTTTTCCACGAACAGCCCGACACCAACCGCAGGGCGAAACTGGCCGAACGGTTTTTCAAGGAAGGGATATTGAAAAATCCGCCGATTGTCGCCGAGACGCCGGAGGATGAGTTTATTATTCTCGATGGCGCCAATCGTATCACCGCCCTTACCGAGCACGGGATTCCGCATGTAGTGGTACAGGTAGTCAATATCAACGACGAAAAACTTTATCTTGACAGCTGGCATCATGCTGTCGAAAAATACGACAGCGACTATTTCTGCGAAAAAATCGAGCAGATTGACGGTCTGAAATTATTCGACCACTCGGCTGATATCACCCATGAAACAGTTATGCCGAACTCAGCCAACCCGGCGACGATAAAAGACAACCACCAGATATGCACGCTGATATTTCATGACGGACGGCTTTGCACGGTGGCCTCGGACGGCGACCTGGCCCGGCAGGTGCGGCAATTAAAGGAAATCACCGATCTGTATCTTAATGAGCCGATATCCGACCGGGTCAGCTATGTCAACCCGGCACACCTGAACAGGCACTATCCGGCATTCAGGACTCTCTTTACCTTCCGGCGTTTCGACAAGAACGACCTGGCTTCACTTACCCGGCACGGCGAGAAACTTCCGGCTGGAATTACACGGGTCTTTTTGCCCAAACGGGCGCTGGGGCTGAATGTCCCGCTTTTCTTTTTGAACAAACCGGTATCGCTCGAAGAAAAAAACAAACAACTCAACAGCATGATACTTGACATGGTTCGCTCCAAATCGATTCGGTTCTACCGCGAACCAACCTTTGCCTTTGATGAATAAGAAAATGCATAACGCAAATAGAGGGAGAAAAAATATGGGTGCCTTCAAGACAATCTTGACTGAGAAAGAGATGCCAACCTCATGGTACAATATCATCCCCGACCTGCCCAAAGAGCTGCCCCCGTCGCTTCATCCGGGCACATTGAAGCCGCTTGGGCCCGAAGATCTGGCACCGCTGTTTCCCATGGAGCTTATCAAACAGGAAGTCAGCGCCGAGCGATGGATTGATATTCCCGAAGAGGTGCTTGATGTGTACCGTCTCTGGCGTCCGACACCGCTTCACCGCGCTTACCGGCTGGAAAAAGCGCTCGATACTCCGGCAAAAATTTACTATAAAAACGAATCGGTTTCGCCCTCAGGCAGTCATAAGCCGAATACGGCCATACCCCAGGCCTATTACAACATGAAAGAGGGGGTTAAGCGCCTGGCCACCGAAACCGGCGCCGGTCAGTGGGGCAGCGCTCTTTCATTTGCATGCCGTCTGTTTGGAATGGATTGCACCGTCTATATGGTCAAGGTCAGTTACGAGCAGAAACCATACCGCAAAACCCTGATGCAGACTTTCGGGGCCACTGTATACTCCAGCCCGACCGATCTCACTCAGGCCGGGAAGAAGATTCTGGCCGAACATCCCGACTCCCCCGGCAGTCTCGGAATTGCCATCAGCGAAGCGGTCGAGGATGCCGTCACGCATGACGACACCAAGTACACGCTCGGTTCGGTACTGAACCATGTCTGTATGCACCAGACGGTAACCGGGCTGGAGGCCAAAGAGCAACTGGCCAAACTCGGTGAAAAACCGGACGTTTTAATCGGATGTGTCGGCGGCGGAAGCAATTTCTCCGGGTTTGCATTTCCGTTTGTCAAAGACAAGCTGACCGACCACAAGGACCTGCGCCTGATTGCTGTCGAGCCTACCGCCTGCCCCACTTTGACCAAGGGGTTGTATCATTACGATTTCGGCGACTGTGTCGGCATGACGCCGTTAATGATGATGTACACACTTGGAAGCTCGTTTATGCCGGCCCCGATTCATGCCGGCGGTCTTCGTTATCACGGCGACGCCCCGATACTCTGCCTGTTGCACAAAGAAAAAATCGTCGAGGCGGTGGCATACAATCAAACTGAAGTGTTCCAGGCGGCTCTGACCTTTGCACAAGCGGAGGG
>DAOWOO010000159.1 GCA_030642025.1 Candidatus Zixiibacteriota bacterium
CATTGCTTAGGTATTTGGCATTTTTAATTATCCTTGGTGCCATTATCACAATGATTATATCATTTGCGGACATGAAAACCAAATACGAATTGGGTGTTCCCTGGCTCGATTGGTCTTTGGGAATCGGGATATTCGTTTTTGACGCTGCCATTGGATTTTTCCTTTTGGTTGTTTGCGGTATGGCCGAAAACCTTATGGCCATTAAAAGAAACACCGCATCAATGATGAATATGAAAAATAAAATTGAGAAGTCTGATTAATAACCAATCTCCCGCCAATAGCGAAGTGCATGGCGGGATTTTGTGGCAATTTATTCTTTAGTGAAAATATCAACGTAGCGGCGGTATATGAATGATCGTCCGTATTTTTCGTTCAAATCCTTTTGCTGAAGGATATCCAGATCAATAAAGCGATCAATTACTTTTCGGGCGCCCCTGGTAGTAAAGCAGGTCCATTGGCTGATTTTATTCGCATTAACTATAGGTAACGCGAATAGTCTGGGAAGGACAATCATCCCGCTTTCAGAGGCGGCCTTGCCCAGCGCTTGTATTTTTTTCATATCCTTTTCCCGTAGATCCGTGACTTCTTTAATGGTTGCAATAGCTTGTTCGGATATTTCAATTACACCGTCCAGCATAAAATCAAGCCAGCTTTCAATCCCCCCATGGTGATAGTCCGCCAATCTTTCATAATATACCTGCTGATGTTTCCTAAAAAACGATGACAAAAACAAAACGGGTTTTTCAAGCAGACCATTCAACCATAAATAAAAAGTTATAAGGAGCCGCCCGGTTCTGCCGTTACCATCAAGAAACGGATGTATCGTTTCGAATTGCGCGTGAATAAGTCCGGCCTTTAATATCGGCAGGATTTCATCCTCGGCATGTAGGAATTTTTCGAAATCATCCAGGGCCGATATCATCTCATCCGGCGGAGGTGGAACATAGCGCGCATTGGATGGTGATGTCCCGCCAATCCAATTCTGGCTTTTCCGAAATTCTCCCGCGTCAGAAAAATGAGTCGTGCGCGCTTCCCTCATCAGCTCTTTATGAAGCTCTCTGATAAAGCGCAGGCTCATCGGAAATTCTTTGAGTCGATCCAGTCCATAGTTAAGAGCCTTTATATAGTGCAGTATGTCGTCAACATCCGATGGCAGAGATTCAGAGGTTTTGGCCTCCGCCTCAATGGCATCAATCATGGTAGCTCGGGTCCCCTCAATCTGACTCGAAGAAGCGGCATCTTTGCGGATATACATAAAGATAAAAAAATCAACATCCGGAAGAAGCTGACTGATCCCATCCAGCTTTCCCAGAAGTCTTTCCGCCGTAGAATGCTTATAAATTAACCCCTCCGAGAACACCAGTTCTTCCAGAGGAAACTTATGGGGGATAAATGCCTGATATCCCTCTTTTTGATTTCTAAAAGCGCCAATTTCCATAATACCGTTCCTATCTCTTTCAAGATGGGAACAAATTAACCTATTCCGTTCCTCTTGTAAAGATAAAAGTGAACAAAATATGATTTTCGTCTCATAAATCCAGAATTGGCCTAAAACAGAGGTTGAAGGCGAACGCCAACACATAATCCAACAAGGGATTAGCAGAAATGAGAAGCTAAAATCCCTCAGGGCTCCCATCTCACATTTATGCCCTTTGGAACCCCTTCCCCATAAACGCTGTCGGAAACATCGATACCCTATCAAGAGCGAAGCGGCTGATTGAATTTTATTAGAGCGGGATATCAAGTATTAATATCCGGCGGGCAAATGAAAAATGGCAGACGGGGAAAGGCTGTCCCAGAAGACAAATATCGCTTTTAGTGTCAGGTCTTGACCGAGATGGAATCGAGGGTGTGACCTGACACTCTGCAAGACAATCAACTGATATACAGTGAATTGTATTCACTGCCAGTTCACACATACGGCTTCGCCTTCTGCAAGAACTGGCAGTGCACAATCGGTAATCCTGCTTGTGGGACAACCTCTGGGCATCTGCCGACCACACATTGGGCAGAAAGATATCGGGTTTCTCACACAACTGTATCTTCGATACATCCTCACTCGGAACGCCGACCTTCATATGCCCTGTCAGGAATCTTTTCCTGATAACAATATCAATTCTCTTCGGGAACTGACCCGCGATTTATTAACCTTGTTTATGACCTCCGCAATTATGGCCGCCGTTCTGCCTGAAACCGGGTTCATCAGCACAGGGATTACCGTCGGTAGTCAGAGTGCCGTTCAAATAGGCCATAACCACATCCTCCGGTTTTTCCGGCGACGCGCCGATGACGACATTAATGCCGCTTTGCTGAAACATACCGATTGCACGTCCGCCCATGCCGCCGGCAATGATCATATTACAACCATGTTGACCGATCCAGACCGGCAACGCTCCCGGCTGATGCGCCGGTGGAACAACCATTTCGGTTTTCAGTATTTCTTTCTTTTCGGGATCGACGTCGACAAAAGCGAACTGTTGACAATGACCGAAATGCGGACAGAGTATACCGCCCACGGTGGGAATCGCGATTCTCATAAATTGTACTCCATGGATTATTTTATATCTATAAACCTCTTACTTCATCACTTTATAATATTAAAATCAGGTTTCTGATTTTTGATTCCCGCCAATTCACTCTTAAGATTTTGCCATAACGATTTGACCTCATCGGCGGTACCGTTATCAGCGAACTCGACAAAGGTCGTGCCGGCCACCTGCGCCTCGGTAACTTTGGGATCGAACGATATTCTGCCCATGATCATGGCGCCGTTCTTGTGCGCGTACTCTTCTATCCGTACGCTGATTTGAGGATTGATATCATATTTGTTGATACATATCCCGACCGGGATATGGAAATGCATGGCCAGCTCGAGAAGTCTTTCCATATCATGCAGGGCCGACAACGAGGGTTCGGTAACGATCAAAAGATAATCCGCCCCGGTTATGGAGGCAATTACCGGACATCCGATACCGGGCGGACCGTCGACAACGATCAGCTCATAATTTTTCCGCTCGGCCAGTTCTTTGGCCTGTTTACGCAGATGTGAGACCAGTAGTCCCGAATTGGATTGGGCGATGCCCAGACGGGCGTGCACCAGCGGCCCGTGACGTGTCTCCGAAAGAAACCATTGACCGCTGACTACCTGCTTGAAATCGATCGCTTCCTCAGGACAGAAATGTACACACACCCCGCATCCCTCGCAGGAATACTGATCGATGCGGAAATGCCCGTCCTTTTCCTTGATCGCATCGAAACGGCAATAGTCTTGACAAATTCCGCAGTCAGTGCATTTATCTTCGATAATCTCGGCCTTGCTGCTGGCGATAAAATCGTGTGTCTGCTTCAGATCGTTGTTTAAGATCAGATGCAGGTCGGCCGCGTCAACATCGCAATCGACCAATATCTTCTTTTCAGCCAAAGCCGCGATCGATCCGACAAGACTGGTCTTGCCGGTGCCTCCCTTACCGCTTACTATCACCAGTTCAGTCATTCTCTATCCTCTCCGCGATTGTTCGGTAAAGCTCGTACAGTTTCTCGCCATACCCGCCATTATGAGCCGGAAGCATTCCGCCCCGTGAATAGGCCTCGGCGATTTTGCGATCGAACGGCACCCGCATCAGAACCTCGATCTTTTCATCACGGCAGTATTCTTCGGTACGGTCATCGCCTATATCAGAACGATTTATGACCACTCCGAAAGGCAGATTCAGCTCCCTGACCATCCCCACCGCCAGCTTGAGATCATTCAGGCCAAACGGCGTCGGTTCGGACACCAGAATAACATAATCCGTATCGTTAACCGCCTCGATCACCGGACAGGATGTCCCCGGGGGAGCGTCGATCAGGACCACCTGCGACATCGGCATAACCTTTTTAATCTCGCGTGTTATCGGAGGCGCCTGCGACTCGCCGATATTCAGACGGCCTTCCATAAATCTGACATTATGGCCGGTGCCGTCGTTTATTACGCCAATACTCCGCGGTACCTCGCTGATCGCTTTTTCGGGACAGATATGATAACATCCCCCGCAGTTGTGGCAAAGCGAGGGGAAAACCATGACATTATCCTTGACAACGGCGATGGCGTTGAACTCACAAATCTCGGCGCATTCACCCCAGAAGGTGCATTTTTCAAGATCCACCTTGGGGATCATGACAGCCACATCCTGGCTACCGGCCAGCGCCGGCTTAAGGAATATATGGCCGTTTGGCTCCTCCACATCGCAATCGACATAGCTAACATCCAGCCCCTTTTTAGCCAGAGTAGCGGCAAGGTTTGTGGCGATTGTCGTCTTACCCGTGCCTCCCTTGCCGCTGGCTATCGATGTCTTAAGCACAAAACTCCTTTATTATCTATGCTCTTCCCATAATCTGTCCGCATTTGGGACACTTCATGCTGTTGCAGGGAGTACCCTGCGGATGGGGCGCGGTGGCTCCGCAATTGGGGCAGACACATTGCCCGCCGGGACCCGGTCCCCGGCCTCCGCCGCGTCCGCGACCGCCGCCCTGGCCCATGCCGCGGCCGCTGCCGCCGCCTTGCCCCTGACCCTGGCCGCCTCCACCGCCGCCGAATCTTTCGATATTAAACATATTATTACCTTTCTTCAAACACTATTTTCCTTCTAGCTCTTCGATTCGCTTATTGATATCAGCCAGAGCCTGGTTAAGATGTTTGGCTTCCTGCCTTAAATAGGCCGTCTCGTCTTTTGCGGACGGCTCGGCAACCTGCGGCTCCTGCCAATATCCGGGAGCGGCCGTACCGTAACCGCGCGCCCATCCGGGCACACCTGTGGCATAATAC
>DAOWOO010000369.1 GCA_030642025.1 Candidatus Zixiibacteriota bacterium
GATTGAACATAATGTCAATGATATTGTCTCGCTTTATTTTCTAATGCACCAGATCGCGGCGGTCAATGAGGATCCGGTTGGAAAAATACGGGACGCCGATGATATCCTTTCGCTGGCCCGGATTCTGGAAACCCGCCGGGAGCATGAAAAGGTCTCTGAATTACTGGAGCAGTTTGAGATTACGTTGTGGGCCGAAAAGCGGTATGATATTCTAATGCGCCAGGCGCAGGCCTACAAGCGCACCGATGCCGTTTTAAGGGCTGTCTCGATCTGGGAAAGAATCGTCGAAAGCGGCGCGCCGGAGTCGTATTTTGCCGGAATAGAATTGGCCAAGTTCTTCGAGCATCGCCGGAAAGATCACTCCGCCGCGCTGGAGATGACAGAATCTGTCAAAATCGCCTGTCCCGGTATCCGGACTGCCCGACGAGACCTCGAAAAACGGCTGACCCGCCTTCAGAAAAAGCTGGCCCGTTCAGGCAAGCCTAAATAATTTCCGTTTATGCGCCGATATATAGAAAGAAGCGAGACAAATTTATATGAGCCGGGATATACATTACCAGATTCTTGAAGAGCATAAAGAACTCTCATCATTACCTCATGTTTTGGTGGAGGTGATAAAGGTATCCAATGATCCCGATTCCTCGGCCGCCGATATTTCCGCGATAATTCTTAAGGATCCGGCCCTTACGGCCAAGATGCTCCGGGTGGTAAATTCATCGTATTATGGCCGTATTCAGGAAGTAACGACAGTCAATCAAGCCGTTGTCACGCTGGGCATGCGGGCCGTGACGGCCATTGCGCTATCGTCATCGGTTTACGATAAGTTTCACTCTATCGAAGGCGGTGTTGACCGTAAACGGTTCTGGCGTCACTCTCTGGAAGTGGCCATTGCGTCGCGCTTGATTGCCGGCGAGGCAGGTTACGAGCCTGTTGAAGAGGCGTTTGTGGCCGGGTTGCTGCATGAGATCGGAATACTTATTCTTGAAGCTTCATTTCCCGAAGAATACAAACGTATGTGGAAACTGGTTGAGGCAGGTGAAAGTCTGACAACCATCGAACAGCGCAAGTGGGGAACCGATCATGCCCGCTCCGGACAGTTTTTACTCGATCAGTGGGGAGTCCCGAAACATATCGGAACAGCCATCGGTAAACATCACCATGTTTTCGAACATGGTGATAAATCGCCGGACAATCGGCTGGCGCAAATTGTGAACCTGGCCAACCAACTTTCAAAATTCAGAGCGTACATGATGCCGCCGCCGGAAGCGGATATGCTGAAGAACAAGGATATTATCGCCTCGAATCTGGATATATCCAATGCCGCACTGGGCAATATCGAAGAAAAGCTGATAAGCGAAGTGATAAAAGAGTCGGCTTTTCTTGAGATTGAAATCGGAAGTATTGAAGAACTCCTGATTGACTCCAACCATCTGCTGTACCGACAGTATCTTACCGTGGAAAATCTTCTTCGTGAAAACCGTAAGATGCAGGCGCAGATAGCTCAGGATCAGACAACCCGGGCTGCGCAGGAGTCATTAAAATCATTTTTCTCGGTTTTCAGCCGGTTTATTAACAACGCCACCACCACAATCCAGGGCCGGGCCCAGATGATTGATATGGCCTTGTCCAATGGTCAGGTTGTCGATGATTCCAGGGTTTGTTCCAATGCCACCGAGGCGATTATGAAATCGGTCGAGGCAATATCAGTGATTCTGAATGAGTGTCGAAATCTGGCCGATGCCGACCCTAAAGAAGAGGCGAATGGAATTTCGGAATCCAGTCTGGAAAGCCGGATACAACAGGCGCTTGAAGAAATCAAGGCGGAGAAACTGCCCCAAAGCTGAAAAGTAAAAGCCCGGCACAGCAGGGCTTTTTACGCTCTGGCAGAACTCCGCAGCTTAGATATTACACCGGAGTGAATAATCATCATAAAAACCTCCCCTTGCATGACCACGGCTGTAATGCCATTCAAACTGAACCTTCTTAACTTGGCTGGTATTGCCGCCGACCCACCATTCTTTGGCGCGGGAACGTTTCCAGAGGCCGTTACCCCGGGTGTGACGCCGGCGCCATTGGTCGGCCGGTCCTGCCTGAAGCCGAAGACGACCTCGGTTTTGTGCCAGTCCGGCTCATTGAGAAAGCCGTCGATACGTATCTCGCCACCTGTTCTCAGGGCCGTGGCGGTTTTAAGTGTGTCGGCCGGTTACATCCGCCAGGCAAACCAACGGGGTGGCTGCGGAGAGTAACATGATGCCCAATAGCATCCTGAGACTTCTCCTGAACATATCTCCTCCAATTCATGATATTTACGTGATTCTCTTTACGATACGAGACGATCCCAGGTATGTTTCACCGCTTGACAGATTCGTACTCTGAGAGTATATTATTCTTGAAACAGACCTTTTCTCACTGGTCTGCCCTCACACCTTTAATGTAAGCGACCGCCGGTTACAGGTTTTGTGAAAAGTATTGCCATATCGGATCTTGAGTTGGAAGGTCGGCAATGGATGTAGGAATTGTCAGCTTGATAAAAGTAAGTCAGTAATAAAGTTAGCGTGCCACAACTCATGCGATTATTGGAATCTTAGAGAGACATAAATTGCCGGGCATGGCATACCGTTTGC
>DAOWOO010000314.1 GCA_030642025.1 Candidatus Zixiibacteriota bacterium
AATAATGAACGTGAAGATTCTAAAAAAGATAGAGATAAGCGCAATAAAACCGAACGCAGTGAGTTGAAATGGTTTGATGAACATGCGCTCCGGGCATTTGTCCAATGGCAGTCGATAGAGCATCCTGATTTTCCGGGCCGGAAAGTGGAGGTCGGTGGGTATGCTCCTTTCTCACTCACTAATCCCCCCGCAAATATGGTCGAAGAAATTGTCGGCAAGCACACTGATTTCCTGATGACGGTTATACAACGTTTGCCTCGTATCGGCGTTCGAAGAATCGAAACTAAGCACCTGGCTCAAGGGACATATGACATCGAGATACAGGTGGAAAACACCGGTTTTTTACCTACTTCACTTGCACAGGGTCAGACAACACGAGAAGTTTATCCGACACGGCTGGTCATTGAGCTGGACGATGAGCATTTCCTTTCCGGAACTCGGATAACCAGTCTGCCTGTAATCCCGGGAAGTGGTAGTATGGTCGAGGCACGTTATGTAATCTATGCCGCCGACCGCAAAAAAATCGGTTTTGAAATTATTTCGATGCTGGCCGGGCAAGTTGAGGGAACTATTAATCTGGATAAAAGCAAATAGAATAACAATGGATGACTTTCATAATGTGGAAGGTCTTTATGATGAAAAATAGATCGAAGATTAGAATTTATATAGTCTTTTTTGTTTCTTTATATCTCGTTTTAACGCTGACTGTCGCGGCCGATGCTCAAAAAGCAAACCGCAAACCGAAGGCAAGCGACCCGGCTGCTCATTCATTCCCGGCATTGGGGGCGTCAGATGAACGGAAAGTGGAAGTGGCATGGAACCGATTCTATGACCATGCGGGTATAGGAGGCATTCTCGCGCGGCTGCACAAAGCCTTTCCCGAGTTCACCCGGCTTTATTCTATCGGGAAATCCGTTCAGGGTCGAGATATCTGGTGCTTAGAAGTTACATCTTACAATGTAGGCGACCCAGACCGTAAGCCGGGAATGTATATTGACGGAAATATTCATGGCAATGAAGTCCAGGGCGGTGAAGTGGTAGCTTATACGGCCTGGTATCTTTGTCATCAGTACGGGCGGCTCGAGAAAGTGACAGCCTTGCTTGATCGCTGTGTTTTTTATCTCGTTCCGACGATTAATCCCGATGCACGCGATTTCTGGTTTCACGCCGCGTATTCTTCGCGTTCATCTCGTACAGGCCTTGAACCTACGGACAATGACCGGGATGGTCTTATGGATGAAGATGACTATGACGACCTCGACGGTGACGGCGTTATTACTCAGATGCGTATCAAGGACCCTTTCGGCCGATATAAACCACACCCGAATTACCCCGACTACCTTATGGTAAGGGTTGAGCCGGATGAGCGTGGTCAGTACAGCCTGCTTGGCGCCGAAGGCATTGACAATGATGGCGATGGCCGCATAAACGAAGATAGGCGAGGCGGCTATGACATGAATCGCAACTGGGCATTCGATTGGCAGCCGAATTATGTTCAGTATGGTGCAAAGGAATATCCGTTCTCGCAACCGGAAACGCGTGCCGTATCGGAGTTTGTTCTTTCCCATCCAAATATTGCCGCCGCACAATCTTATCACAATTCAGGTGGCATGATTCTGAGAGGTCCGGGCCGGGAAGGTGGCCAGATAAGCAGCCGGGACGATAGAGTCTTAAAACTTATCGCTGAGCGGGGCGAGAAAATCCTTCCCTATTATCGTTCAATGATTATTTGGAAGGACCTATATACGGTCTGGGGTGGTGAACTCGATTGGTTTTATGGGGGCCGCGGCATTCTTGCCTTCACAAATGAATTATGGACATCCAAAAACTTGTACAAAACACCAGGTGCACCTTCGGATGAACAACAAACTGAATTTATTGAATATGTACTTATGGGTGACGGCCTTATTCCATGGCGGGAATATGACCATCCCACCTATGGAAAAATTGAAATCGGGGGACGAAGGAAACAATGGGGACGCATACCACCTTCTTTCCTTCTTGAGGAAGAGCTCCATCGTAATATGGCTTTTACGCTGTATCATGCTGATATGATGCCGCTACTGAAAATCCATGAAATAGCAGTAGATAAACTTGACGAAAACTTGTTTAAAATCTGGGTAACGTTGGAGAACCAGCGTCTAATCCCGACACGTACCGACCAGGATATTACTCACCACATCAGCCCGCCTGATATTGTTTCCATCAAAGGTAATGACATTAAGATTTTATCCGCCGGGCGAGTCACTGATAAATTCTTTAAGCGTGTTCGACCGGTCAAACGCCGGCCTGAGCGGGTTGAGCTGAACACAATCGGTGGTATGGATTCCGCTATCGTACAGTTTGTCGTTAAAGGAAAAGGTAACTTCACTATAACTGTCGATTCTGCCAAAGGCGGTGTACTTACTAAAAATCAATTACTACCATAGCCGGATATCGAATAGAGTTATATAAAGAGTCCTGCCGCCTTTTCCCGTACGGATCTAATTTTGTCAAAGGGATGATATTTCTTCAACTTCAGCAATGGTTTTCGGTATTTCCTTACCCAGCACACGATAGCCGTTCTCTGTAACTAAAACATCGTCTTCTATTCGAACACCACCAAAATCCTCGTATTTCTTCACCATATCGTAGTTTATATATTGTGAGTTTTTATTCTCAGCCTTCCATCGTTTTATCAATTCGGGAATGAAATAAATCCCCGGTTCTACTGTTATTACAAAACCCGTCTCAAGCTCTCTGCCAAGCCTCAAAGATCTCCAGCCAAACCCGGGATTCCGTCGTATCGTATCGGTATAACCGACGTAGTCTTCTCCAAGTCCTTCCATATCATGCACATCCAGTCCCATCATATGACCTAATCCGCATTGGAAGAACAAGGTATGAGCCCCGGCGTTAACAGCTTCATTGATATCTCCTTTTATCAATCCAAGGTTTTTCAGACCCGAGGCGAGAACTGTGCAGGCGAGGCGATGGACGTTTCTGAATTCAACACCCGGCTTAACGGCCCCGATAGCCTGCTCCTGCGCATCAAGGACGATAGTATAGATTTCTTTTTGCCGCTGCGTAAATTTGCCGCTTACCGGGACGGTTCGTGTGATGTCGCTGG